>NZ_JAFOIN010000041.1:0-25666 GCF_017421385.1 Ruthenibacterium sp.
CGTCCAGGCGCACCGCGCCGCCGCAGCCCGAGCCGATGGACAGATAAAGCATATTGGCCGCTCCGCCCGCGCCGCGCCGCAGGAATGCCTCGCCCTCGCAGGCGAGGTTCGCGTCGTTTTCCAGATAGACGGGCAGCTCCACTTCCCGCCAGAACGCGGGGAATACCTGCGCAAAGGAGGTGGGCTGCTGGATGTCCATGGCCGCGTAGCTGACGATGGCCGCCGCGTCCGGGTCCAGGTTGGCGGGAAAGCCGATGCACACGCCCAGAACAGGAGCGCCGTTTGCCGCAGCGCACATGCGCCGGATGGCCGCCGCAAGGGGGGAAAGGTCCCGCGTGCGTGCGAAATCGCCCAGCTCGATGGTTTCCCGCGCCTGCACGCCGCCCGCCATATCCGCCAGCCCCACGCGGGCAAAGCGGCCCTCGCATTCCACGCCCACAGCGCGGTAAGCTCCCGGCTCAAAGCGCAGCAGGCGCCCCTTCCGCCCGGCGCCGGCCGCGGGGCCGGTTTCATCCAGCTCCACCAGCAGGCCCTTTTCCAGAAAGGCGTCTACTACCTTCATTGCGGTGGGGAAGCTCATGCCCGTGTCCCGGGTGATCTCCGCGCGGCTCATCTGGCCGCGCTCACGCAGCAGGTCGAACACGAGGCGGCGGTTTTTTCCCTTGAGATAATTCGGAAGATATGGTTCCATACGGCCCTCCCGCGCGCCGCGGCGCGCACAGATATCCAAAAGTTATGATAATCATACCATCCCTGTGTCCGGCGGTCAAAGGGGAAAGCGGCCGCCGCGGGGCGGAGAATAAATTTTTTTGCAGGAGGGCTTGCGCTCCCGGCCGCGTTGTGCTATAGTGAAGACAAATTACTAAACAAACTTTAGTAATTGAAGTGCAAATGCAGATACGGACAAAATCAAAAAGCAAGGGAGCAGAGGAACGATGCATGAAGAAAAGATCGCACTGGTGGACGGCCAGGTAAAAGCAGTACAGCAGGCTGTGGCGGCCCGCGCTGTGGAAAACGTCTATTTTGTGGCCTGCGGCGGTTCGCTGGCCACGCTGTACCCGGGCAAGTATATCCTTGAGCGCGAAACGGCGGCGGTGAGCACCGGGGCCTATACGGCGGCGGAGTTTTTGAACGATCCCCCCGCGCGCCTGGGTGAAAAGAGCCTGGTGGTGCTCAATTCCCAAAGCGGCGGCACGCCGGAGACCGCCGCGGCGGCACGGCTGGCCGCCGGGCGCGGCGCGCTGACGGCGGCGTTCACCACCACGCCCGGTTCGGCTCTGGAGCAGGCGGCGGACCATATCGTTTATTACTTCGACGACCCGGCGTCCCCGTATCCCGCGGTGCTGACAATCTTTCCCGAGGTATACAAGCTGACCTACGCGCTGCTGGATGTGTGGAACGGCACGGGCCGCCTGCCGGAAGTGAACGCGGCCATGCTGCGCCTGCAGGATACCTTCGACGAAGCGTGCGCGGCCTACCGCCCCGCGGCCCGGGCGTTCGGCGCAAAATACGCTGGGGAACCCATCCTCTATTCCATTGCGGCGGGCCTGGACGCCTGCGTAGGCTATGTGCTGACGAACTGCCTGGTGATGGAATCCCTGTGGAAGCACTCCTCGCCGCTGCACGCGGGCGAGTTTTTCCACGGTGCGTTTGAGGCCGTGGATGATACGGCCGCGGTGTTTGCGCTGTTGGGGCTGGGAAAAACGCGGGCCCTGGAGGAACGCGCGGTGAAGTTTTTACAGCGCAAGACCGGGAAGCTGACGGTGCTGGACGCGGCCGCGCTGGACCTCGAGGCTTATCCCGGCTGGCTGCGCGCGCCGGTATCCGCACTGGTGCTCAACCGTCTGGCCGCGCTGTATTGCGACGAGATGTCCTATGCGATGGGACATCCTATTTCCTCGCGCCGGTACATGGGGGTGGAAAAATACTGATGAAGCTGCTTGGCATAGGAGACAACGTGCTGGACGATTACCGCTGGCGGCAGGAGCTGTACCCGGGGGGCAACAGCGTCAATGTGCCCGTGCTGGCCCGCCGCTACGACGGGAGCGCGGCGGCCTATATCGGCGTGCTGGCCGACGACGGCGCGGGGTTGCATTTTGCCTCCGCCCTGCGGGAGGAAGGCGTGGATATCAGCCGCGTGCGTGTGATGCACGGCGTCAGCGCGCGCAATTACATCGAGCTGGACGAGGCGGGCGACCGCCACTTTGTGGGCAACAACGGCCGGGAGACCGCGCAGTACCAGGCGCTGCTGTGCCTGACGCCCGGCGACTACGCCATGATGGAGCAGTACGACCTGGCGCACACCAGCATCCACAGCTGGCTGGATGCCTACCACCCGGCCATCAGCCGCCGGGTGCCGCTCTCTCTGGACTTTTCCGGCGAGTACGACCGGGTGAACATCGCCCAGCTCTGCCCGCTGCTGCGGTTTGCTTTCTTTTCCGGCGGTGCCGCCAGCGAGGAAGAGGTGCGGGCGCTGGCCCGCACTGCGCTGGACGCCGGAGCGCGCACGGTCGTGGTGACGATGGGCGTGCGCGGTTCTTATCTGCTGGAGCAGGGGCGTGAGCACAGGCAGGAGTGTGTGCGTGCAGACGTGGTGGACGCGCTGGGCGCGGGCGATGCGTTCATTGCGGCATTTCTTGCGGAATACCACGCGGGCGGCGGGGATCTGGCGGACGCAGCGCAGAAGGCGAGCGTATTTGCCGCGCAGTGCTGCGGCCATTACGGCGCGTTCGGCCACGCCATGCCGCATCCGGACAGGTGCGCCGGGGAGCAGGCGGATCTCTGTTTATAATATAACTTACTTTATATAAAAAACACAAAAGACGCAGAAGAGGGCCTGCCGCGGCTCCGCTTTTGCGTCTTTTATCTGTAGGGACATAGAAAGGTTACGAAATTATGACAACGCGATATTGCATTTTTTTCTTTGCCTTTTCCCGTGAAACGGGCTTTGCCAAGCGCTTTGCTGCAAAACGCACACAGATTTGATAGATTTTGATTGGGATTATTACCAATTTTGAACAAAATGCTTGATGCATTTTGCCCAAGATGAAAAATGCAAAGCAAAAAATGCAATACAATCTGAAGCAACACAGCAAAATAGGAGTAGTTTCCGCGAAATGGCGAATGCTATACTTAAGGCACAGAAAAACGGCGGCGGCACATGCTTCCCGGGAGATGCGCGTTCCGCTGTTTTGAGGAAAAAACCTGCGCCCACAGGGCGCAGCGGTAATCTTTAGGAGGTTTAACGTATGAAAAAGGCATTTTCCCTGCTTCTTGTTGCCGCCATGGCGCTTATGCTCGTCGCATGCGGCGGCAGTTCCAGCAGCACGCCTGCGGCTTCCGGTTCCACGGCGGCGTCCGGCTCTGCCGAGGCGCCTACGGGCCAGACGCTGAAGGTCATGCTTTCCGAGGAGCCCAGCAGCGGCGATTCCTTCACCACGACATTGAATAAATGGGCCGAGGAGACCGGCAACAGCGTGGAGCTCATGGTCATTCCCTACGACGACCAGCTCACCAAGTTCCCCCTCATGGCCAAGAACAAGGACCTGCCCGACCTCGTTTCCACCACGCGTCTGAGCCGTCTGTATCCGGATGAGTTTGTGGATCTGGGCCAGGTCGTCGACACCTCGATCTTCGAGCCGATGGCACTGGAGATCATCAGCCAGGAATATAACTCCGACAAGCTCTCCTGCCTGCCCCTGCAGTTCACCATCACCAACGTGTTCTACAACAAGGACGCTTTCGAGGCCGCCGGCCTGGAGGTTCCCACTGTGGACGACCGCTGGACGATGGATGAAGTGTACGAGGCCGCTGCGAAGCTGATGGCCGACGGCGGCGTGAAGTACGGCATGGCCGTGGATTTCTCCCGCGCCCGTTATGACAACCTGATGTATATGAACGGCGGCTCCATGGTGGAAAAGGACGGCGATTCCTTCAAGGTCGCCATCAACAGCCAGGCCAATATCGACACCCTGCAGACCTTCGTGGACAAGAACAACGAGGGCATTATGCCCAAGGCCATCTGGGCCGGCGGCTCCACCGACAACCCCGGCGATTACTTCAAGAACGGCGACGTGGGCATGTACTTCTCCGGTTCCTGGAACTACAATGCATTCACCACGGACATCACCGGCTTTGAATGGGGCGTTATGCCTTCTCCGGTCGGCTCTGTGAGCGGTTCCGCGATTCTGGGCGGCTCCGGTCTGGCCGTGCCCGAGAACTCCGCCAACAAAGATCTGGCGCTCTCCTTCATCAAGTGGTTCTATGAGGAGGAAAACTTCTCTTACTACCTCGATCTGGACAAGGGCCTGTCCTCTCTGACGGGCGTGACGTACCAGCCCGCCGACGAGAAGGCTGCCGCGGACTACACGGTCCTGCAGGCGGAAGTCGGCCAGACGACTACCCTGTTCAGCGTGGACGAATCCTCCATGTGGAGAAACTATCTGGACAATGAGTACCGCGATGCTCTGAAGCAGGCGGTGAACGGCGACATGACGGCTGAGGAAGCCCTCAATGATTTCGCCGCCGCTCTGGCCGAGAAATCCGGCTGGGCCCAATAAGCAGAAAAGAAGCGGTCATACCGCAGCGTGTTTGAAAACGCCCCGCCCGGATGGGCGGGGCGTTTTCGCACGGCAAACGGGAAGGGAGACATGCGGAATGGAAAAGCCGCAGTACACCGCTGCGCACCTGAAGGGCATGAACCGCCATGTCGTATATGATTTTATTCGGGAACGGGGAGCAACTTCCAAAGCGCAGATCGTCAAGGAAACGGGCATCAGCCCGCCCACCGTCATCAAGATCGTGTCGTACCTTGTGGAGCGGGGCCTTGTGGTGGAGGCCGGCGAGGGTGCGGCCGGCGTGGGACGCCGGCCGCAGCTGCTGGCCATCAACGGGCCGGGCCGATTTTCGGCAGTGTTCGCGCTGGAAGGTTCGTTTCTCTCCATGGGGCTGGTGGACATCTCCGGCCGTGTGCTCCACAGGCAGAAAACACGCACGGCGCAGGATTTCGGCGCGTTTCTGGCCGAGGTGCGCGACGGGCTGGTGAGCAGCCTGCTGCACGCTGCCGGAGCAGACCCTGCACGGCTGATCGGCGTGGGCGTCACGCTGCCCGGGACGTATGACCCCGCGCGCCGCGTGCTGGATTACGCGCCCGCCATCGGTGTGTTCGGGCCGGTGGAGATCGGCCCGTGGATGGACGGGATGACGCAGAAGTTCGGCGTGCCCGTTTATGTGGAAAACGACACCAACGCCCAGTGCATGGGCGAGCATGAGCTTTGCCGTGCGCGGGACCTTGTGTATGTTTCGGCGGGAACGGGCGTGGGTGCGGGGGTCATGCTGGACGGCCGCCTGCGACGGGGCGAAACGAACAAATGCGGCGAGATCGGCTACAATGTGTTTTTCGAGGATTATAAGCGCACGGCCCGCGCAGCGGGCTGCCTGGAGCAGCGCATCGGTTACCATGTGCTGGAGCAGCAGTTCGCCCTGGACCGTTTTTCCCGCCGCAGTCAGATCCCGCCCGCGCTTCTGGCGCAGATGGCGGCCCAGGTGACGAAGCCCCTGGCGCTTTGCATCGCCAACCTGACGCATGTGCTGGACTGCAGCACCGTGGTGCTGGGCGGCGAGGTAGCCGAGCTGCTGGGCGACGCGCTTCTGGACGCGCTGAACGCCAGGCTGGAGGAGCTGTGCCTCTCGCCGGTGCGGGTGCGCCGTCCGGCCAGCGCGGACGACGGCCTCATCGGCATGGCGGCCCATATCACGCGCATGGAAGTGGATGCGCTTTTGGAGGAGGAATAGGCTGTGGCATATTTAAAGTTTCCGCTGTTTCTGGGGCGATACGTCAACCGCTGGCTCGTCAGCGGCATTGCCCAGACGCCCGTGCATTTCACACCGGTGACGCTGCACGGGGATATCAACCTGTGGCTGAAAAAGGGATTTTCCGTTCATGAAAATCCCTGCAAGACAGAATTCGTACGCGCGCGCCGGGCACGCCCCGCCGCGCTGCCCGCTGTATGCGAGCCGGTGCCCGGCGGCCGCGTTGGAGACGGCGCGTCGCCCCAGACGTTTGCCGTGTACTGGCCCTTCGACGACATCAGCCTTGACATCTCCGGCGGATGGGACGCGCCCACGCATATCCGCGCCTGGGCGTATACCGAGCTTTGGGCGGACGAGGACGGCCCCGCGCCGTTCCTCTTTACGACCTGCGGCGGAGCAGCCGTGTGGCTGAACGGCGAGAAGGTGCTGGAATTTACGCCCTTCACCCGCAACATCCCCGCGGATACGCCGCTGGAGCTGACGCTGCGCAAGGGCAGAAACAGCGTGCTGGTGTTTTTTGATGACCTGGCCGAGCGGGACGCGGCGTTCCTGCTGCGTTTGTGCTGGCAGGGAACGGATGCGCCGCCGGAGCAGCGCGTGCCGGTGGGCGCGGCGAACCCTACGCTGCTGGAGCAGGGCGAGCAGGCCATGCGCAGCCTTTGCTTCAGCCGCAACCATTATGCGGCGGGCCCCGTCAGTCTGCGGTGTGAAAATCCTTTCGCCCAGCAGACGCTGCATGTAACGCTGGAGGGCGCTACGGAGGAAAACGAGCAGGCGGGCGTGCTGTTCACGCGCACAGCGGATTTTGCCCCCGGGCAGACACGGGCGTCCCTGGGGGACTGCGCCGAGTTCCCGTTCGGATTTCTTCTGCTGCAGGCCACCGCTGTGGTGGAGGGAATAGCCATCACCCGCCCCATCACCGTGGAAACGCACGCCTCGGCTCTGCTGCCCCATGCGGCGGACACCGTGGCCGGGCGCAAGCGGCAGGCGCTGGAATTCCTGGCGCACTTCGGCGAGCAGAACACCAACCGGGCCGTGGCGCTGCTGGCAACGGGCGGCAGCCCGGACGAGGCGCAGCGCCTCATTGCCGCGCAGGTGCGCTTTGTAGACCGCCGGTGCGACTGCAGTGATTTTTACCTCGTTTATTTTCCGCATATCCTGCGGGCCTGGGGCGCACAGGGCGCCGGCCTGCTCTCGCCGGAGCTGGAGCGCGCCATGCGGGCGTGCATCCTGAACTTCCGTTACTGGATGGATGAACCGGGCGACGACGTGATGTGGTTTTACAGTGAGAACCACGCGCTGATGTTTCATACCTGTCAGCTGCTGGCCGGGGAGCTGTATCCGTCGGAGACCTTTTCCAACAGCGGCATGACGGGCCTACAGATGCAGCAGAAAGCGAAGGGCCTGCTGCTGGAATGGTTCCGGGGATTTTTAAACGAGGGCTTTACGGAATGGAACTCCAGCGCTTACCTGCCCATCGACCTGCTGGGCCTGGCCAGCCTCTATGCCTGGACGCAGGACGGAGAGCTGCGGGCACTGGCAAAACGGGGCATGGACTATGTGTTTTATCTGCTGGCCGTACACAGCCGCAAAGGCTTTTTCGCAGGGTCCTCCGGACGCACGTACCTCAAGGAGCAGTTCGGAAACTGGTCCAACTGCACATCGTTCATGAGCTGGATCGGCTATGGCTGCGGCACTCCGGGCCACGCGGGCAAGGGCGTGGTTTCCCTTTGCCTGTCGGATTACGAGCCGCCGCGGGACTATGCGGCCTATTTCAATGTAGAGCCGGGTTTTGAGCTTGTGTGCCGCTCCACGCATGGTTATCAGAAGCACGTAGATCTTTATACCTATAAAACGTCGGGCTATCTGATGACAAGCGCGGCGGATTTCCGGCCCGGAAAGCCGGGCTATCAGGAAAATCCGCTGCAGCTCACATTCACACCCACGGCGCAGCTCTGGATCAGCCATCCGGGTGAGCGGGCGCTGTACGGCAAGGGGCGTCCGTCCTATTGGGCGGGCAACGGCACGCTGCCCCGTGTCAACCAGTACAAAGGCTTCGCCACGGTGTTTTATGATATCGCGCCGGAACACCCGGTGGATTTCACGCATCTGTATCTGCCCACAATGGAATTTTATCTGTGCCGCGTACAGGGTCCCTGGGTGTTTGCGCAGGAGGGAGACGCCTACTGTGCGGTCTATTGCTCGGCCGGGCTCACGGCCCAGCGCTTCGGCCCGAACGCCGAGCGTGAGTTCATTGCGCCCGGCCGCCGCTGCGTGTGGCTGGTGCGCGCCGCGCAGACGGATGAATTCCCCAGCTTTGCGGCGTTCATCACGGCCATGCTGGCTGCGCCGCTGGAGGTGGACGCCCAGCGGCTTGCCTGCCGCTTTGAGGACCCGGTATACGGAGTGCTGCGCAGCGGCTGGAACGAACGTCTTTCGGTGAACGGCGCGGCAATGGAATACGGCGGCAGCGACCAGTACGGCGTGCTGGAGCTGCGGGAAAAACAACAGCCTGCCGCGGATGCGCAGGCATAGGAGGAAAGAATATGCTGGACCAGAAGACCCTGCACGCGGCGCTCAAAAAGGTATCGGCCGCGATGATGCATCTGGAAAATACGGGCTTTGAGGAAAAGTACCCCATTGGCCTCATCGACATCAACCTGTGGGAATGGCCGCAGGGCGTGGGCCTGTACGGCCTTTACAATTATTATAAGCTGACGGGAGACCGCGGGACGTTCGATTTCCTGTGCGGCTGGTATGACGCGCGCATGGCCGAGGGCCTGCCCGAGCGCAACGTCAACACGACCTGCCCCATGCTCACGCTGCTGTGCGTGTACGAGGACACACAGGACGAACGCTACGGCGCGCTGTGCCGGGATTGGGCCGAGTGGGTGATGCACGGGCTCATCCGCACGGGCGACGGCGCGTTTCAGCACATGATCACCGGCGACGCCAACGACAGCCAGATGCTTATCGACACACTGTTCATGACGGTGCTGTTCCTGGCCAAAGCAGGCGTGGTGTTCGGCCGCAAGGACTATGTGGAGGAAGCAAAGCGCCAGTGCCTGGTCCACATCAAGTATCTGTATGACACAAGCTGCGGGCTGTATTTCCATGGATACGACTTCAAGGGACGCCACAACTACGGCCGTGTGCATTGGGCACGCGGAAACTCCTGGTACACCTGCGGCATCATGGAGCTGATCGGCCTTATCCCCATCGAGCCGGGGCTGCGGCAGTATTTTCTCGACACCTTCCGCGCCCAGGTGGACGCGCTGTGCGCCTGCCAGGCGGGGGACGGCATGTGGCATACGATCTTGGACGACCCGGCGTCTTATAAGGAAAGCTCGGCCACGGCGGCGTTTGCCTACGGAATGCTCAAGGGCGTCCGTCTGGGCTTTTTGCCCGCGCAGTATGAGGCGCCGGCCCTGCGCGCCGTGCAGGCCGTGCTGGCCCGCGTGGATGCCGCGGGCATCGTGGGCGGCGTTTCCTACGGCACGCCTGTGGGCAATGACGCACAGTTTTATAAGGATATCCCCGTCTGTCCCATGACATACGGGCAGGCCATGGCCATCCTGATGCTGGCCGAGGCGCTGTACCACACCGGGGAGGACGCGTGATGGAAACAGGCGCGAACGTCCCTCTGTATGGGCCGTATTCCAAAAAATATCTGGGCCTTTCCAAAATCGTTCCGCGGGCGCAGGTGCCGGGCGCGCGGTTCGACCTTGTCGTTCACCCCACCTGCGTGAACGGTGCGGTGCCCGTTCCAAACACCACGTTTCCCTGTGGGTATCATCCGTGGCAGGCCGCGCCGGACGGCTCGTTTTACAGCTACCGCTGCGAGCTGCTGCCCAAGGACAGGCTGTACGCGAGCATTGCGTTTTTTCGCCTGGATGAAAACGCGTGGGGCGTGCGCACGCGGTTCCACAACCGGACAGAGCTGCCCCGAAATTGTATGCTCAACTATTTCTGCGCGCTGGAATACCCGGCTGCGCGGCGGACGCTGCCCGTTCTGCCGGAGGGCGCGGTCCGCTGGCATGCGCTGGACTATGCTTCCTATACTTACGCGCAGCCGCGCCCGTGGGACGGCCTTGCGCCCGACGCGCTCCAAAAAGGTGAGTTCCGCGACGAGGCGTTCACAGACGGCCACGGCCTGGGCGACCGCGTGCCTCACGCCCACATGCCGCGCCTTGCGGGCCTGCGTCCCTTTGGCGCGCAGGCCGGGGATGCTGTGGGCTACCGCGTCGCCGTTCCCGGGTTTGAGGATGCCGCGCTCACGGTGCGATACCGTACCGTACCGCCGCAGGGCGGGCACGGAGAAAGGGGCGCTTCGGCGGAGCCGGTGGTGTTCGATACTGCGTTCGGTCCGCTGTCCTTTCCGCCCAGCGGCGCGCCCGCGTTTGTTTCGTTCCCGCTGGGCGCGGTGCCGCCGGGGGAGCTTGCGCTCACGCTGACGGCGCGCGGTACCGGCGGCGCGGGCGTGGAGCTGGATTTTTTTGCGGTGACGGCCCGCGCCCGGGCGGCTGCCGTCGGTGTGTGCACACAGGAGCCGGATGCCAGGCCCGTATTGGAACGGGAAAGGGACGGGCAGTACCGCCTGCGCTATGCCGGTGTGGACGAGGCGTTCTGTGTGCGCGTATACGGCGAAAGGCGGCGGGAGCGCCTGCTGGAGACCGGCTCTCTGGAGGATGCGCTCATCTCCCGCCTGTCCAACCCGGACCATACCTTCGACGATGTGCTGAACCCGTTTTCCGGTTCGTTCCGGCGCAAGCACAGTGACCCGGGCTGGTATCAAAACCTGCTGGTGAGCGGGCTGTTCCTGCAGCCCGGGGCCTGCCATACAGAATACGCCGTGCTCTCGGCCACGCCCCGGACGGACACGCCGCAGGCACTGGAGCAGGTGTTCCGCGCGGGCAAGCGCCGGGCAAAGCTGCCGGCCTTCAACCCGGCGGGCAGGCGTTACCGGCTGTCGGTGCGGTGCCTGCGCGCCGCCGCGCTGACGAATGTCGTTTATCCTTTGTACCGCAGGGGTGAAATGGTGGCGCATTATACGCCGGGAAAGCGGTGGGATTCTTTCTACACATGGGACTCCGGCTTCATCGGCCTGGGCCTGGCACAGGCGGACGCAGAGCTGGGCCGCCGCGTGCTGGAGCAGTATCTTTCCGGCCCGGAAAACAGCGATTTTGCCTTTGTGCACCACGGCTCGCTGGTTCCGGTGCAGTTTTACCTGTACCAGGACCTGCTGGCGCGCGCGCAGGATAAGGCCGGGCTGCTGCGGCTGTATCCGGCGATGCGGCGGTATTACGAATTTTTGGCCGGACGGGGCGAAGGCTCCACGACCGCGCGCTTTGCAAGCGGCCTGCTGACGAATTACGATTATTTCTACAACGCCAGCGGAATGGACGACTATGCGGCACAGGTGCTGATGCATGCGAAGGGCCTTTCGGGCCGCGCCGCACCCGTCCTGTTCACCGCCCATGTCATCCGCGCGGCGAAGATCCTGCGCCAGAGCGCGCGGCGCCTGGGGCTCGTGAAGGACGAGGAGCGCTGCGGGCGGGACATCGAGCGGCTTTCCGCCGCGCTGCAGTGCGCCTGGGACGGGGAATGCGGCTACTTCAGCTATGTGCTGCACGATGACGAAGGAAGGCCGCAGGGCTTTCTGCGTACGGACGCGGGCGAGAACGCAAACAAGGGGCTGGACGGTGTTTATCCGCTGGTGGCGGGCGCATGTACGGCACGGCAGCAAAGCACGGCGCTGGCGCATCTGAAAAGCACAAAGGAGCTGTTCTCACCCGTTGGGCTCACAGCCGTGGACATGTCCGCGGCTTATTACCGGGATGACGGCTATTGGAACGGCGCGGTGTGGTTCTCGCACCAGTGGTTTTTCTGGAAAACCATGCTGGACCTGGGCGAGGGCGCGTTCGCATGGGACATCGCGCGCACGGCGCTGGAGGCATGGAAGCGGGAGGTGGACGACAGCTACGACACCTTTGAAATGATCAACATCGCCACGGGGCGCGGGGGCTGGTTCCACCAGTTCGGCGGGCTGTCGTGTCCGGTGTATCTGTGGGCGTGCGCGTATTTCCAGCCCGGCACGGTGAACTGCGGTTTTGACGTGTGGCTGGAGCGCGCATCCTTTACAAAGAACTGTACGGCCTGCACGCTGGAACTTTCCACCCGGGATTGTGCGCGGGATGCGCTGGTGCTGGCGGCGCTGTGCCCCGGCACACGCGTGCGCGCCGTTTTGGGCGGCACAGTGCTGCCCTGCACCGAGCGCGCGCCCGGCGCGTGGGAGGTCACGGTGCCGCACGGGCTGAAAAACGCCGTGGTGGAGCTGCGGCCGGAATGACCCCTGCATACGCGGTGTGAAGCTTCCGTGCAGAACAAGGCCCCGCCCGTCCGCATCTGCTGCGGACGGGCGGGGCCTTCCAGGTCGTCGAAAAAAAGTAAAGAAGTAAAAGAAGAGTCCGGGGAAAAAGCTGGCGGTGGCAAAGCCATGCATCTTTGCGCAGCAAAGTGCAGGCCACGCGGCGAATGCCGCCCAAAATTTAAAACAACCCCGCGACGCCCCGCACGGCCAGTGCCGAGGCGTGTAGAGCGAAGCGACCGCCGAAGGCCGCTGTGCGCGGCGGGCGGGGCCTTCTGGTGTAAGAATGCCGTTTTGTCAGGCCTCCCGGGACTCCGCCGGAAGCTGGATGTAATTGTTGGCGGGCGTGATGCCGGCGCTCCCGTTCAGCCGGAACTGGGAAGGAGAGGTGTGGCAGAATTTATTGAACACGCGGTTGAACTGGGAAAAGCTGGTGAAGCCGCAGTGCGCCGTGATGTCTGCGATTTTCATATCCGTGTACAGCAAAAGCTGCTGGGCGTTGCGCACACGCGTCATCTGGATGTAATTGATGAGCGTGAAGCCCGTGACGCTTTTGAACTGGTGGGACAGGTAGTACGGGCTGATGAAAAATTTTTTGGAGATATAATCCAGCGAGAGCTCCTGCGCATAATTGCTGTGGATATAGCTGGTGATGGAGTAGATCTTGTGGGTGATGGAATCGTCGAATTCCTGGGGCACATAGGTGTTGCGCGGGCAGGCCTGTGCGACGGCACACAGGAATTCCACAAATTTGCTGTGGATGGCAAGCTCTGTCAGCGGCGTGCGGGGCTGCTTGCCCAGCGTGAAAATATCGTTCAGGTAGCCGAAGGCGGAGGCGCGCTCTGCATCGCCCAGGCGGTAGATGGGAACCTCCGCATCAAAGGGTGCCAGCGCCTGGCGCAGCATGCCGCCCAGGCACGGCGTGTCCGCGGGAATGGCGAAATTGATGATTAGGCGCTTACGCGGCGCGCCCACGGGATATTCCGTTTTGTGCAGCAGCGCCGGGCGCAGAAACACGATATCATAGGGCTGCAGCGCGTAATAATCGCCCTCGATGATATGAGACGCTTTGCCGTCCAGCAGGATGTGCACCTCGTAAAACTGATGGAAATGCTGGAACTCCATATTGATGTTGTAAGAGCGCTCGTCGTAATCGAAAAAATAATACAGCGGCGCTTCGGCGTTGTTGATGGTAATGGAATAGGCCTGCTCGTAAAGCAGCGGTGCATTGTAATACATGCGCGGAGCCTCCTTTTGCGCTGTCTGCGGCCCGTTTGGGAGCCGGCGGCCGCCGGGCTGCCGGTTTTCATCCCCATTATATCGCAAAACGCAAAAAATGCAAATAGAAATGCGAATAAAGGCAAAAAGCAAGTGGTTTTTGTTATTTTGCCTGTGCTATACTGATGCTGTAAAGTTGACCATATTTTTGATGTATTTCAGGGCGGATACTGGTTATCTGCCTAAAATCTGTTTGCGCACCGCCGCCGGAAGAGCGGCTCCGGGCGCGGGAAAAACATCAAACAGGTTAGGAAGGTCCGCCACAGCGGGGCGGATACAACAAAGCAAAGGAGTTTTGGTGCATGCAGGAGCAGGAGGTAGCGCGCAAGCTGGAGCTGTGCGTCGGCAGCTTTAAAAAGGTGCTGTACGAGCCGGACGATATTTTCCTGAAAAACATGGAGAAAAACAATCTCGCGGGAGACGACATCTCAAAGTACCAGCTTTGGGAGTGGACGCAGGGCGTGGGCCTGTACGGCCTGTGGAAGCTGTTCGAGCGCACGAAAGACGGGCGGTATCTGGCGACGTTGCGGGAATATTACGACGCGCGCATCGCAGACGGCCTGCCCGGCAAAAACATCAACACCATGGCGCCCGTCCTGGCGTTGTCCTATTTATATGAATACACCGGCGACGAGACTTACGGCGCGGTGTGCAAAGAGTGGGCCCAGTGGGTCATGGACAGCCTTCCCAAAACAAAGGAAGGCGGCTTTCAGCACATCACGTCCGATACGCTCAACGACGGCGAACTGTGGGATGACACGCTGTTCATGACGGTTCTGGTACTGGCCAACATGGGCCGTATCCTGGGCCGGCAGGACTACACCGATGAAGCGGTCTATCAATTTTTGCTGCATACGAAATATCTGGCTGACAAAAAAACAGGGTTGTGGTATCATGGGTTTACGTTCCATGGCAACCACAACTTCGCGGGCGCATTCTGGGGCCGCGGAAACTGCTGGGTCACCATCGCCATCCCGCTGCTGCTGGAAATGCTGCCCGTCGGGCAGCCTGCCCGCCGCATCCTTGTGAACGCGCTGGAAAATCAGATCGCCTCGCTGGCAAAATACCAGGACGGCAACGGCATGTGGCATACGCTGATCGACGACCCCACGTCCTACGTGGAGGCCAGCGCCACCAGCGGCTTCGGCTATGGTATCCTGAAGGCCGTGCATATGGGCCTTGTGGACGCCGCCTATGCGGAGAATGCCAAAAAGGCGCTCGCCCCCATTCTTAAATGCATCCGCGAGGACGGTATTGTGGACCAGGTGTCCTACGGTACCGCCATGGGCCGGGAGACAAAGGATTTCTACAAGCAGATCCCGCTGCGGCAGATGCCTTACGGGCAGGCCATGGCCATGCTGTTCCTGATGGAAGCGGGCGAAGAAGCCTGACGCGCGGAAGGGGTAGGGTATGAAGCACACACGCCTGACCTTTGCGGCCTTTGTTATGCTGATGGTGGGGCTCGGCTCCAGCGACAGCCTGCGCGGTATTTTCTCGCCGGTATTCAGCAGCCATTTTGCACTTTCGGCCACGCAATTGGGGCTCATCGTCACGGTGAGCTACATTGGCAACCTGGTGTTCCTTCTGGTGGGCGGCAACGTCATTGAACGGTTTGAAAAGAAAAAAGCGCTGCTGGCGCTGACGGGCATCTGGATGGCGGCGCTGGCAGTGTTCGCCTTCACAGATAATTACTATCTGCTGCTGGCGGGTATGTTCTGCGCCATGGGCGCGTCTACGCTGCTGAACACGACGCTGAATCTCGTCACGCCGCTGCTGTTCGCGTCGTCGCCCGCGTTTTTTGTGAATCTTCTGTTTTTTACACAGGGCATCGGCACCAGCGGCAGCCAGTCTCTGCTGGGGCGTTATGCCACGGATATCGGCTTCTGGCACAAGACGAACCTAGTGCTGCTGGCGCTGGGGGCCGCGGCGGTGCTGCTGCTGGCGTTCAGCACGGTGCCCGGCCCGCGGGCGGATGGCCCGCATCCGGCAAAGCGTCAGTCCGGCGTGCTGAAAAACAGGGCCGCGCTGCCGCTCGTCTTTGTGTTCGGTTTTTATTTCATCGCCGAGCACGGTGTGATGAACTGGCTGGTGGCCTACGCCACCGCGGGCCTCGGAATGGAGCAGGCCAAAGCATCCAACTACCTGGCCGTGTTTTTCGGCGGCGTGATGCTGGGCCGTCTGGTGCTTTCGCCGCTGGTGGACAGGCTGGGCATCCTCAAGAGCATGGGCGTCTTCGGCTCGCTCTCTGCGGTGCTGTACATCGCGGGTGTTGTGGGCGGCGCGGCGGCAATGCCGCTTTGGGCGGCCAGCGGCTTTTTCCTTTCCATCCTGTATCCCACGCTGGTCATGAGCATCCGCCTGTTTTTTCCGCATGGGCAGGTGGCGGGCGCGGCCGGCACCATCATCAGTGTCGCGTCGCTGTTTGATATTCTGTTCAACGTCGGCTTCGGCCGCCTTGTGGATACGCTGGGCTACGGCGTCAGCATCTATGTGCTGCCGCTGGCCATGGCGGCGTTCATCATCACCTTCCTGGCCTTTTCACGCGGGCATGGGAAAGAGCAGCAGAAGAACTGACGGCTCCGCCCTTTGCGGCTATGCGGGGGCGCTGCAACCGAAGGAGGAAATATCATGAAGATCGGTATCCGCGCGCATGATTTCGGGTGCCTGCCGCCTGTGCGGCTGGCGGAAAAAATGGCGGCCCAGGGCGTCGAGGCGGCGCAGCTGGCCATCCCAAAGGCCATTGCCGGGGTGGAGAGCTATGCGCAGGTGACGGACGGCCTGCTGCGCGAGATCGGCGCGGCTTTCCGGGAACACCACATTGATATCGCCGTGCTGGGGTGCTATATCGAGCCGTCGCTGCCCGATGAGGCTGCGCGCAAGGCGCAGCTGGATACGTTCCGCTTGGGGCTGCGCTGTGCGGCGGAGCTGGGGGCGGGCTGCGTCGGCACCGAGACGACGCTTTTTTCCGGGCCGGAGCAGGAGCGCCCGGCGGCTTATGATATCCTGCGCCGCAGCGTGGACGCCATGCTGAACGATGCGGCGAAGCTGGGTGTGACCGTTGCGGTGGAGCCGGTTGCGGCCCATACGCTCAACAGCCCGGCCCTGGCGGCCCGGCTGCTTCAGGAGTTCCGCGGCGGGGGCCTTGCGGCTATTTTCGACGCGGTGAACCTGCTCACGCCCGCTCGGATCGAAACGCAGGCGGCGCTGTGGGACGAGGCGCTGGCCGCGTTTGGCCCCGATATCGCGGCCGTTCACGTAAAAGACGCTGTGGTAAAGGACGGAGCGCTGGCCCCGGCCTTGCTGGGAGAGGGCGTGATGTGTTATGATAACATCATGCGCTGGCTGGCGCAGCATAAGCCCGGCGTGGCGCTGCTGCGCGAGGAGATCGCCCCCGAAACAGCCGCGCGTGACCTTGCCGTCATGCGTGCCTGGGCGGGCAGATAAGCCAAATACGATGCGCGCAGAACGTACTGTTCTGCGCGCCGTTGTTTACAGAGGAGGAAAACGGAAGATGGAATACTGTATCGGCATTGACCTGGGCGGCACCAACATCGCGGGGGGCGTCGCCACGCTGGACGGCCGTCTGGTGCACACACAGAGCGTCAAAACCGGCATGCCGTGCACGCCGGATGAAATTGCGGACCGCATCGCCGCGCTGTGCCGCAGTCTGGCGCAGGCGGCGCAGACGCCGCTGGAGCAGATGGCGTGGATCGGCGTGGGCGCGCCCGGCAGTGTGGACAAAGATACGGGCGTAGTGGAATATGCCAACAATCTGGAATTCTATAATATGCCTTTGGGCGCGATGCTGCGCACCCGTCTGGGCCTGCCCGTCTATGTGGACAACGACGCCAATGCGGCGGCCTGGGGCGAATACCGGGCGGGCGTTGGCAGGGGCTGCTCCAGTATGGTGATGGTGACGCTGGGCACGGGCGTAGGCGGCGGCATCATTGAAGACAGCCGCATCGTCACGGGCTGCAACTGGGCCGCGGGCGAGCTGGGCCACTTTGTCATCGATATGAACGGTGAACCGTGCAACTGCGGCCTGCGCGGCTGCTTTGAGCAGTACGGCAGCGTTACGGCGCTCATCGCACAGACGCGGGCCGCCATGCGGGCCGCGCCGGACAGCCTGCTGTGGGAGCAGGCCGGCGGCAGCGAGCAGCTGGTGAACGGCCGCACGGCGTTCGACGCCATGCGCCGGGGCGACGCGTCCGCGAAAGCAGTGGTGGACGGATATGTGCATTACCTGTGCGTGGGCATCACGAGCATCGTCAATATCTTCCAGCCCGAGGTGCTGTGCGTGGGCGGCGGCATCAGCCGCGAGGGCGAGGCCGTAATGGCGCCGGTGCGCGCCTACGTGGGAAAATACGGCTATGCGCGCGGCAGCGCAAAGCAGCCGCGCATTGTGGCCGCCAGCCTTGCAGGAGACGCAGGCATCATCGGCGCGGCGCTGCTGGGTACCGAGAAAAAATAAAAGCAGAGGAGAAGAACCGTGCGTGTTCCATACACGCACGGTTTTTTTATGCAGCGGGTCAACCGTGCGGCACACGGAGAAACAGCTTCTTAATATGGTTTTAACATCAGAGAAAAAATCTTTATGCCGTGCAAAACTGCGGATACTGACATTCCGTTCGGAAAACGCTATAATGAGATGGATCGAAGGCGCCGGGCAGGGCCCGGCCGGCTTGCGGAAGAAAGGGGACCCGGATGTTCGGACGGTGCGGTGCAGAACAAGAAACAGGACGCCTGCGTATGGAGGGGGCGCTGACGCTTTCCTGGCGGGATATGGGCAGGACGGCGGGCATTCTGTGCGCGGCCTCCCTCGTCGGGCTGCTTTTTTACAAAGCGGGCATCACCGAGGCAAATATCGTTACGGTATATCTGCTCGCCGTGCTGTGTACGGCGTTGGCCACAGACGGACGGGTGTACGGCATTTCTGCGGCTGTTGCAAGCGTGCTGGTTTTCAATTATCTGTTTACCGTGCCGCGCTTTACGCTTAAGTTCAATGATGTGAGCCGGTATTCGGTCACGTTTCTTGTGATGTTCATTGCCGCGTGCATCACCAGCACGCTGACCATGCGGGTGAAAACACAGGCGCGCCAGGCGGCGCGCAAGGCGCACCGCAGCGAAGTCCTGCTGGAGACCAGCCAGGCGCTCCAGCGCGCGGAGGGAGAACAGCAGATATTCACCGCGGCGGCAGAGCATCTTTCCCGCCTGCTGCGTGCGGGCGTTTCACTGTATCCGGTGCGGGACGGCGCGCTGCAGCCTCCTCTGGTTTGCGACGCGCAAGGGACGGAGGCCGCGCCCTGTACAACGGAACGGGAGCTGCGTGCCGCCCGGACCGTGCTGCGCTGCGGCGGCCAGGCGGGGGCCCGTACGGCCGCCTGCCCGGATGCGGAATGCCTGTATCTGGCCGTGGGTGCGTCTGTTCCGCCGCTGGCCGTGGCGGGCGTTGCCCTGCGGAAGGGACACATTCCGGATGATTTTGACAGAAACCTGATGGCGGCGCTGCTAAACGAATGCGCGCTGGCGCTGGAAAAAGAGCGCATCGCCCGCGAAAAATCGGACGCGGAACTGCAGGCCCAGCAGGAGCAGCTGCGGGCGAACCTGCTGCGCACCATCTCCCATGACCTGCGAACCCCGCTCACCAGCATCTCGGGCAACGCGGGCGTACTGATGGAGAATTCCAGCGTGCTGGATGAGGCGAAAAAACAGCGCCTGTATGCCGATATCTACGACGACTCCATGTGGCTCGTCCAGCTTGTGGAAAATCTGCTTTCCATCACCCGGCTGGAAAACGGCGGGCTGGACCTCCGCATCCAGCCCGAGCTGCTGGAGGAGGTGGCGGGCGAGGCGCTGCAGCATCTGAACCGGCGCAGCGCCGAGTATCCCATCCGTGTGGATATCGAGGACGACCTGCTGATGGCGAAGATGGATTCCCGCCTGATCACGCAGGTCATCATCAATATCGTGAACAACGCCGTCAAATACACGCCGCCCGGTACGGACATAACCCTCAGCGCGCGCCGCGAGGGAGACACGGTGCGGGTGGAGATCGCGGATACAGGCCCCGGCATTCCGCAGGAGGCACAGGGCAGGCTGTTCCAGATGTTCTATACCGCGGGCAACGACCGCGGCGACGGACGGCGGGGGTTGGGCCTGGGCCTGGCGCTGTGCAAGTCCATTGTGGAGGCGCACGGCGGGGAGATCGGCATGCGGGCCAACGAGCCCCACGGCTCCGTATTCTTTTTTACCCTGCAAGCAGAGGAGATAAAGCTATGAACAAAGCAAAAATACTGGTGGTGGAGGACGACAAGGCCGTGCGCAACCTGATCACCACTACACTGGAGACGCAGAATTACCAGTACCACACGGCGGAAAAAGGCAGCGAGGCGCTGCTGGAGGCTGTTTCCTTTCAGCCGGATGTGATGCTGCTGGATCTGGGCCTGCCGGATATGGACGGCATTGCCATCATCGAAAAGGTGCGCGGCTGGTCGGGCATGCCCATCATCGTCATCAGCGCCCGCAGTGAAGACAGGGACAAGATCGACGCTCTGGATGCCGGTGCAGACGATTATCTGACAAAGCCCTTCAGCGTGGACGAGCTGCTGGCCCGCCTGCGTGTTGCGCTGCGCCGCGCGCGGCAGGACAGCGGACACGCGGGCGCGCCCGAGGCGGTGTTTACCAATGGTGAGCTGAAGATCGATTATGCCGCGGGCTGCACCTATCTGGCCGGGCAGGAGGTGCACCTCACCCCCATCGAGTACAAGCTGCTGTGCCTGCTGGCAAAGAACGTGGGCAAGGTGCTCACGCACAACTTCATTTTGAAGGAGGTGTGGGGCAGCGCCCTGCCGGGGGATACGCCTTCGCTGCGTGTGTTCATGGCTACGCTGCGCAAAAAGATCGAACCGGTGCCGGCACAGCCAAAATACATCCAGACCCATGTGGGCGTGGGTTACCGGATGCTGCGCATTGCAGAGGGAGAGCCCGTACAGAAAAACGGATGATATTTGATGCGGAACCGTCTGCCCCGTCGGGGCAGGCGGCTTTTTTTCCTTCGGCGGGATTTTGCTGTTGACGGAAGACTGTTTCCATATTATACTAAAATAGTATAATACAAACGGAAGAAGGGGACCTGATGAGGAACATCATCAAACGCGACGGCACGGTGCGGCCCTACGAGCCGGAGAAGATCATCACGGCCATGGGCAAGGCCTTCCGCGAAACGGCGGCCGGGACGAGCCGGGAGGAGATGGAACGCCTGCTGCGCGCGGTGGAAAAGGAAATGGAGCACAAAGACGGCGGTTGGGCCGTGGAGGACATACAGGACGCTGTGGAACGGGTGCTGATGGAAAACGGCCGTTACGAGGAAGCAAAGCGGTATATTTTGTACCGGCACCGGCGCAACGAGCAGCGCGCGGCGCGGCGCGCCATGGCTCAGGCGGCGGGCGTTCCGGCACTGGACGGCGTGCTGGCCAAGATCGAAAAGGATTTCCCCGGCGAGGCGTATGCGCTGACCGTGCTGAACACAAAGTTTCAGAGCTTTGTCAAGCCGGGCATGGGCGCGGACGCGGCGCTGGAGGCGCTGGTGAAGGCGGCTGTGGAGCTGACGAGCCAGGAGGCCCCGCGCTGGGAATTCATCGCGGCGCGCCTGCTCAATGCACGGTTTGGCCGCAGCCTGGAGGAGCAGCTGCGCAAGCGGGGCATCGGCGGCTTGTACGACAAGCTGCGCCGCCTGACGGACGAGGGGCTGTACGGCGAATACATCCTGGCGCATTACAGCCGGGAAGAGATCGAGCAGGCGCAGAATTTTCTGCGGCCGGAGCGGGATGAGCTGTTTACATACTCCGGGCTGGACCTGCTGCTCAAGCGATATGTCATCCACGACCGGGCCCACGCTCCGCTGGAGACTCCGCAGGAGATGTTTCTGGGCATCGCACTGCATCTGGCCATGCGTGAAAAGCGGGACCGCATGGCTTGGGTACAGAAATTTTACGATATGCTCAGCCGGATGCATGTGACGATGGCCACGCCCACGCTGTCCAATGCGCGCAAGCCCTATCATCAGCTCTCCAGCTGCTTCATCGATACGGTGCCGGACAGCCTGGAAGGCATTTACCGAAGCATCGACAACTTTGCACAGGTAAGCAAATACGGCGGTGGCATGGGCATGTATTTCGGAAAGGTGCGCGCGGCGGGCGGCAGCATACGCGGCTTTGAGGGCGCGGCCGGAGGTGTGGTGCGGTGGATCCGCCTGGTGAACGACACCGCCGTAGCGGTAGACCAGCTGGGCATGCGCCAGGGCGCTGTGGCCGTGTATCTGGACGCCTGGCACAAGGACCTGCCGGAGTTTTTGCAGCTTCGCACCAACAACGGGGACGACCGCATGAAAGCCCACGACGTGTTCCCGGCAGTGTGCTATCCGGACCTGTTCTGGAAGCTGGCCAAAGAGGACATCGACGCCGAATGGGCGCTGCTGTGCCCCCATGAGGTGCTGACGGTAAAGGGCTATGCGCTGGAGGATTACACCGGCGCGGAGTGGGAGCGCCGTTACCGCGACTGTGTGGCGGACGCGCGCATCTCCAAACGTGTGGTCACGGTCAAGGAACTGGTGCGCCTCATCCTCAGATCCGCCGTAGAGACAGGCACGCCCTTTGCTTTCAACCGGGACGCCGTCAACCGCGCGAACCCCAACAGCCATAAGGGTGTGATTTACTGCTCCAACCTGTGCACGGAGATCGCTCAGAACATGGCGCCCATCGAGACCGTGAGCCGGGAGGTGGAAACACGGGACGGCGACACTGTGGTCGTCACCACCACGCGCCCGGGCGAGTTTGTGGTGTGCAACCTTGCCAGTCTCTCTCTTGGACATCTGCCTGTGGAGGACGACGCAGTGCTGCGGGACACCGTGCGCACCGCTGTGCGTGCGCTGGACAATGTCATCGACCTGAATTTCTATCCGCTGCCCTATGCGGAGCTGACGAACCGGCGCTACCGCAGCATCGGGCTGGGGGTGTCCGGCTACCACCACATGCTGGCCAAGCGCGGCATCCGGTGGGAGAGCGGCGAGCATCTGGCCTTTGCGGACGATGTGTTTGAACGCATCAACCGCGCGGCCGTGGAGGCCAGCGCGGACCTTGCGGCGGAAAAAGGAAGTTACGTCTATTTTGAAGGCAGCGACTGGCAGACCGGCGCCTATTTTGAAAAGCGGGGCTATACCTCGCCGGAATGGCGTGCGCTGGCGCAGAAGGTGGCGGCGCAGGGCATGCGCAACGCGTACCTGCTGGCCGTTGCGCCAACCAGTTCCACCAGCATCCTTTCCGGCACCACCGCTGGTGTGGACCCGCTGATGAAGCGTTTTTTCCTGGAGGAGAAAAAGGGAGGCATGCTGCCCCGCGTTGCGCCGGAGCTTTCCATAGATACCTATTGGTACTACAAAAACGCCCATACCATTGACCAGAAGTGGAGCGTGCGCGCCTGCGGCGTGCGCCAGCGCCATATCGACCAGGCCCAGAGCGTGAACCTGTACATCACCAACGAATATACGCTGCGGCAGGTGCTGGAGCTGTATGTGCTGGCCTGGGAGTGCGGCGTCAAGACCGTATACTATGTGCGCTCCAAATCGCTGGAGGTGGAGGAATGCGAGAGCTGCTCCTCCTGAAGCAGCCCTCTGCGGGCGGAACGGACAGGAAGAACAAAGGCCCCGTACCGGGGCGGGAAGAGGAGAAAGAGCGATGGAGATGCTGGCAAAAAAACCGCTGTTCAACCCGGACGGAGACACCGACGTCCGGCTGCGGCGGATGATCGGCGGCAATACGACCAATCTGAACGATTTTAACAACATGCGGTATTCGTGGGTGAGCGGCTGGTACCGTCAGGCCATGAACAATTTCTGGATCCCGGAGGAGATCAGCCTGGCGCAGGACGTGAAGGATTACCCGCGCCTGGACGCGGCCGAGCGCACGGCCTACGATAAAATACTCAGTTTTCTGGTGTTTCTGGACTCCATCCAGACGGCGAACCTGCCGAACCTCGGCGAATACATCACAGCCAACGAGGTGAATCTGTGCCTCAACATCCAGACATTCCAGGAATGTGTCCACAGCCAGAGTTACAGCTATATGCTGGACACCATCTGCAGCCCCACACAGCGTGACAATATCCTTTACCAGTGGAAAACCGACGAGCATCTGCTGCGTCGCAACACGTTCATCGGGGAATGCTACAATGCGTTCCAGCGCGAGAAAAGCCCCGAAGCGCTGCTCAGGGCGCTGATGGCGAACTACATTCTGGAAGGCGTGTATTTCTACTCCGGCTTCATGTTTTTCTACAACCTCAGCCGCAACGGCAAGATGCCCGGCTCCGCACAAGAGATCCGCTATATCAACCGGGACGAGAACACCCATCTGTGGCTGTTCCGCAATATCATCCTGGAGCTGCAGAAAGAACAGCCCGAGCTGTTCGGTACGGAAAACGTGCGCATGATGCGCGAGCTGCTGGAGGAGGGCGTGCGGCAGGAGACCGCGTGGGGCCATTATGTCATCGGCGACGCGATCCCCGGCCTGACGCGGCAGATGGTGACGGATTATATCAGGTATCTGGGCAATCTGCGCTGGACGAGCCTGGGCTTCGGCACGCTGTATGAGGGTTATGAGGCCGAGCCGGCCAACATGGCCTGGGTGAGCCAGTATTCCAACGCCAACCTGGTGAAAACGGATTTCTTTGAGGCAAAGAGCACGGCCTATGCGAAAAGCACCGCTCTGGTAGACGACCTGTAAGCTGCTGCTCCGTAAAAAAGAGGCCCCGGCAGCAGCCGGGGCCTCTTTTTGCGCTTGCTTTAAAAGATGGAATAGGTGAGGAACAAAACCGCCGCCAGAGAACTGACCAGCGAAACGACGGTGATCTGTGTGTTGATGGACGGCCCGGCGGTGTCCTTGAACGGATCGCCCACGGTGTCGCCGATGACAGCGGCCTTGTGTGCGTCGCTGCCCTTGCCGCCGAAGTGGCCGGATTCAATGTACTTTTTCGCGTTGTCCCACAGGCCGCCCGCATTGCTCATCAAAAGCGCCAGCAGCAGGCCAGAGATGATGTTGCCTGTCAGGTACCCGCCGATGGCCTGCACGCCGCCGATGAAGCCCACCAGCAGCGTGGCGGCAATGGCTGTAAGGCCCGCGGGGACCAGTTCACGGATGGCGCCCAGCGTGGAAATATCGATGCAGCGCGCATAATCCGGTTTGCCGGTGCCTTCCTTCAGGCCGGGGATCTCTTTGAACTGGCGGTGGATCTCTTTCACCATCAGCTGGGAGTTGCGGTTTACGCCCATAATGAGCATGGCCGAGAACACGGCCGGGATGGCTGCGCCCACCAGCATGCCGAAGAACACCAGCGGGTCCATCAGGTCGAACGTGATCTCCACGCCCGCAGCCTGGACCACCTCGCGGAACGCGCCCAGCAGGGCGATGACGGTCAGGCCCGCCGCGCCGATGGAAAAGCCCTTGGTGATGGCCTTTGCGGTGTTGCCGGCTGCATCCAGCTCGTCGGTGATCTCCAGAACCTCATCGCCAAGGTCCGCCATTTCCGCCACGCCCCGGGCGTTGTCCACGATGGGGCCGTAGGCGTCGCTGGAGATGATCATGCCCACGATGGAAAGCATGCCGATGGCCGCACAGGAGACGCCCAGCATCTCATACCCTGCGCCCAGGGGCGCGCACAGCTTGTAGGAAATGAGCGCCGCAAGCCCAATGCCCACCAGCGCGGGCAGCGCGGACAAAAGCCCATAGGAAAAACCGGAGAGGATGGTGAACGCCGGGCCGCTCTGGCAGGCCTCGGCCACCTTGGCAACGGGCTTCTTGTCGTCGCCCGTGAAGAAATCGGAGGTGATGCCGATGATGACACCCGCCAGCATACCCACCATGGCCGCGCCCCAGAGGCGCAGCTCAAAGCCGGAAGCAAGGCAGGCGATGAAAGTGAGCGCCGCGAACACACCGCAGGTGAGATAGGTGCCGCCGTTCAGCGCGCGGGAAGGATTCCCGTTTTTGCCCAGGCGGGCGCACAGCACGCCCACAACAGAGGCCAGCAGGCCCAGCGTGGTGACGCAGAACAGGAAGGGCACCTCGCCCAGGGAAAGGGCGATGACGATGGTGGCGGCCATGGCGGCTACATTGGAATCGAACAGGTCGGCTCCCATGCCGGCCACGTCGCCCACGTTGTCGC
>NZ_JAFOIN010000042.1:0-14515 GCF_017421385.1 Ruthenibacterium sp.
GAGCAAAATGCTCCGGCCGCTGTTTTTGCAATATCAAGCAGTATTTTCCGTCATCCAACGGCCTATTCCCGGCCCTCCTGTAATGCAGGCCGTATTCGAGGCCCTGCGGGTTTGCGCCCATGCAGACGGCCATGGCCTTTTTCTTCCTGCTGACGCCGCCCGGAATTTCAAAGCATTTTTTGCTCCACCGAATGGAGCCGTTCAGCCTACGTTCCCTGTCTCACGGTATTCGCGCCAGACATTTTCAAAGAAATCATCATCCTTCGGAATGGGGCGGACGGGACGCCATTCAAACACACATGCGCCGTCCCGGTACAGCATCTCCTGCACCCGGCCGCCCCGGCTTCCGTCATCCAGCACAAAGGTAAAGGCGTCAGGCAGCTGTGCATAAGGCTTTTTGCCCGCAGGGTCTGTATACAGGGCGCTGCCCCGGCTTTTTCCTCCCTGCTGCATATAATCCAGCATAGCCGCCAGATAGGCATACTGGCTGATGAGCATATCGCGCAGACGGTAGACCCAGCGCAGCTCTGCGGCCTCCGAGGCCGTGACGTTCCGCTCAAAGGAGGCAAGCTGAGCCTTCACCTCCGCCAGATAAACGGCAATCGCCCCGCCGTCACGAATGGCCGCGCCGCATTCGCTCATGCGCCGGGCCGCCTGTGCCCATAATGCACGCACATTGCCCTGCGGCTGCAGGGCGCGACGCGCCAGCGCGCCCATCTGCTCCAGCGCCTGTGCCGCTGCCTGCTCGAATCCCTCTTCCGGCGCGCCGCCGCGCTTTGCGGCAATATACTGCGCCGCGCGGGTGCTTCCCACCTGGCCCGCGTTCAGCGCCGTGCCTCCGGGCCGGTACACGCCATGGCTGGCACTCGCTTCGCCCACGGCAAAAAGCCCTGCTACATTCGTCTGCCACCAGCAGTCGATGGCGAGGCCGCCGTTATTGTGCTGCGCGCACAGCGAGATCTCAAGAGGCTCACGGGCAAGGTCCACGCCTTTGTCCCGGTAAAATTCCACGGCCGGAGCGTTCATGTGGCCAAGACGCTCGACGGGCGTGCCGAAGCACGCACCCGCCCGGGTCAGATAATCGCGCGCCTCCGGCTCCAGTTCATCATAAGAAAACGCGCCGCCCACAGGGTTCCGGCGGTAATCCAGATACACCCGCCGCCCCTTGCAGCGTTCCAGATAGACCAGAACGTCGATGATGGAGCTTCCCCCCGCCACCTTCCGCACATCGAACGGCCACTGATACCCCTTCAGAAACAGTTTGCTGAGCATCTCGGCAGGTGTTTTAAAAAAGTCCATCAGGAATTCCCGCTCGTCCGAGCCGTCTTCCGCGGCGGAATAGACGCGGGGAAGCACCTGCATGTAGGTCCCCGATACGTTCCACCGCGGCTTTACCGACGCCAGACCATATTGCCACTCGGTCAGGTTTTTTCCTTTCACCCCGGCCTCCAGCGCAAGGCCTGTGGCCCCGTAATGTCCGGCGGGATACACACTGTCAGCGTACATACCGGCCGGGCCTCCGGTAGCGTATACAATGTTTTTGCATTGTATCAGGACGAAACGGTCTGTTTCCTCCCGCGCGGCGGTATCCAGGCAGAGCAGGCCGTACGCCGTATGGCCGTCGCTGAGGATGCGGATGACCTGAAGATGGTCCAGCATAGGAATACCCTTGGCCTGCACGGCCTGCTCCAGGCACTCGGTCATCTGCCTGCTGGTGTATGGGCCTACGCTGGTGGCACGCCTGCGCGGGTCGTGATCTGTTTTGTAGCCGATGTACTCTCCGTAACGGTTGCGCGGGAACGGAACGCCCAGTTCCACAAGCTTCAGAAAGCTCTGGGCGGAAAGCGCAGCCTCGCACAAAGCGATATCGCCGTCCACACACTGCCCTGAGAACAGCGTTTCAGCCATTTCCCGCACACTGTCGCCCTCCGGGCCGGAAAGTGTAAGCTTATAATAGGTCTGCTTGTCGCTGCCTGTATTCCGACTGGTGCCGGCAAGGCGGTTCTCCGTCACAATGAGGATATCCCGCTGGCCCAGCTGCCACAGCCGGTCAGCCGCATTGTAGCCTGCGGCGCCTGTTCCCACGACGGCCGTGTTGCATCGGCAGAGCCGGGCCGAGAAGCCCCCGGCGGAAAAGCGTTCCTCCAACATGGCGCATCCTCCTTACAGGCGTTTGATGTGAAAACCGCCGTCCACATCGATATAGTTGCCCGTTGTATACAGGAATTTATCGCTGCACAGCGCGCTCACGGCATTGGCCACATCCTGCGGAGTGCCCCAGCGGGCGATGGGAAACATTCCGTCCCCGATCATCTTATCATATTTGTCCTGCACGGCGCTCGTCATATCGGTGGCGATGACGCCCGGGCGCACTTCGTGTACCAGAATGCCCTCCTGTGCCAGGCGGTCGGCGTACAGGGTCGTCAGCATGGAGACGCCTGCCTTTGATACACAATACTCGCCGCGATTGACGGAGGATACCACCGAACTGCAGCTGGAGACGTTCACAATAACGCCCTTCCGGCCATCCAGCGGCGCCTGACGGATCATCTGCTTCGCTACGGCCTGCGTCAGGAACATGTTCCCCTTGGTGTTGACGCCCAAAACATAATCAAAGCTCTCCTCCGACATTTCCAGCAGGTCCGCGCGTACACGGGGCGCCACACCGGCGTTGTTCACCAAGGCGTCCACACGGCCGAAGGCAGTGAGCGCCGCATCAAGTATCCTGAGCCTGTCGTCGTGGTCGCCGATATTCGCCTGTACATAAGCGCAGCAGACGCCCTGTTTTTGCAGCGCATCCACGGCCGCCTGGTTTTTCTCCTGCGGGCCGGTGGCCACCATCACGATATTGTAGCCGTCCAGGCCCAGCTGCCGGGCGATTGCAAACCCGATGCCCCGGCTGGAGCCTGTCACGATCGCTGTCTTTTTCATCTTTTCTTCTCCTTTTCCCCTGCCCGGGCCGCTCACGGTTTTACAATAACCTTAATGCTGTTGCTGCCGCGGTCCAGCGCAGTATTCAACGCCTGCTGCAGCTGCTCGAGCGGGAAAGTATGTGTGACGAATTTTTCCAAGGGCAGATCCCGCGCCGCCGCAATGGCGATGGGGAAATCCCAGCAGTAGCCCTGGGCGCCCTGAATGCGTATTTCATGCGTTACCAGGCGGCTCGCCGGGAACGTGACCTGAGGTTTTTCGTAGATTCCCACGACCGTGGCCGTACCGTTGCGCCGCAGTGTCATAATCGCCTGCAAAAAGCAGCTTTCGCGGCCCACACATTCAAAACTTTTATCCACACCTTTTCCGCCCGTCAGACGGGCCACTTCCTGCTCCAAGTCCGCTTTGCCGCTGTTTATTGCAATGGTGGCTCCCACCTGCAGGGCCATCTCCAAACGGCTGTCGGAAAAATCTGCGATGATGACTTGCGCCGCACCGCTGCGGCGGCACATTGCCGCCACCATCATGCCGATGGCGCCCGCGCCGATGATAAGCACCGTCTCCCCAAGCGCTACCTGCGCCCGGCGTACCGCGTGAGTCGCTACGGACAGCGGTTCGATCAGCGCCCCTGTCTCGTAAGTGAGATATTCGGGCAGCTCATAAACATAAGGAGCTTTTGCCACCACATAATCCGCCATCGCTCCATCGCCGTTGCGGTAGGTGAAGCTGATATGCTCACAGTAGCCGTAGTCTCCGTGGCGGCAGGCATCGCACTTGCCGCACACAATACACGGCTCCACCGTGACACGCTGTCCCACGCGCACATTGTCCACACCGCCGCCTACGGCCGTGACGTCGCCGGAAAATTCATGCCCGATGGTCACCGGAAGCGGAGCGGAAGGATGCAGCCCTCTTGCGATGTGCAGATCACTGCCGCAGATGGCGCTGGCACGCACTCTCACAAGCACTTCGTCATCAGCCAATGCGTGGATCTCCCGTTCCAGAAAACGCACTTTAAAGGGTTCGTAAACCTCCCCCACTCGGTTGCGGATGGTATCCATGTCAAATCCTCCTTCAGCAGGCGGGGCTTATTTGCGGTGCTCGCGCGCCACTGCCTCTGCATTGTACTTCTTAAACATTGGCCCGTACAGGGCGCTGTCCTTGATGACACAGCCCGTACGGCCGTGATCCCGCATGATCTGGGTGCACATACTGCATGTAACGCAGCATTTTCCGGGGTCCATGGCCCCGGTGGTCATCAGGTCATGAGGCGCATCGGGATAGGCAAAACTTTCCCGTCCAAGCCCCACAAAGCTGCAGCTTCCGTCGGCCAGGTTGGCCGCGCCTGCATAGGGCAGGAACTGGCGCAGCCAGGTGTAGCCGTTGCCCACCACGGGCACGCTGCCCGCGGCCTGTTGGACCGTGCGGGTGAATGCAAACAGCCGCGCCATACTCTCCAGCGGATGCTCTTCCGGCGTGGGGATGCCATAGCTGGATTTGTCAAACGGCCGCGTCACCTGCGGGTAGATATAATAAGGGTTTCCGCCGCTGTTGGACAGAAGGTCCACACCGTTTTCCACCATCATCTTCACCAACGCCACCGGCTCCGTGGGGTCGAATTTCCACATGTCCTCGCGGTCGCACCCGAAGCCATAGGGGTACGGGTGCGCGTCGAACACATTGAAGCGGCAGGCCACGATGAAGTCATCACCCACAGCTTCGCGCACAGCCCGGATGGTCTGGCGCAAAAAACGGGTGCGGTTCTCAAAGCTTCCGCCGTATTTTCCCCCGCGGGTATGGCTCGCCAGCAGTTCACTCAGCAGATAACGGTGACAGCTTTTGATGTCCACACCGTCAAAGCCGACCTCCCGTGCCAGCAGCGCGCTCTGTACATACCGCTCCGTGAGCGCGTCGAGGTACATGTCTGTGACCACAACTTCCCCGCCTTTATCCAGAAGCGGGTCATGCTGCGGAACCAGCGGACGGGCAATGTGTCCTTCCGGGCGGCTGTAACGGCCCGAATGGGTCAGCTGCAGGATATTCACCGGCTTGTGCTCCGCACCGTTCTTCTGCGCCGCCGCAGCGTTGGTCTTTTGCAGAAGCGCCGCAAATTTGCTGCGGTTGGACGCCGTGAGCATCATCTGCAGTTCGTTGGCGCGCCCCTCCGGCACCACGGCGCAGGCTTCCCACCAAAGCAGGCCCGCGCCGCCCGACGCAAAACGCAGATAGCGCCGCTCAACAAGCTCGCTTGGCGATCCGTCGGTATTGGAATCGCAGCCTTCCATCGGCAGGACGGCCATGGAATTGGGCGCGGTGCGTCCGCCTACCTTTCTGGGCTGGAACAGCGGGCTCAGATCATCCCGGAACGAGAGGCCGGCCCCAAGTTCCTGCGCTTTGGCCTTTACCTCTTCCAGCGTTTTAAAATCAAATTTTTCATGTGCTGCCATATTGTATGGTTAGCCCCTTTCACAATAGGGCGGGGCCGTTACAGCCCCGCCTTCGTCTTAAAAAATGCTTGCAGATAAAACAGTCCCTCCCGCGCCAATTCGTCCGGCTCCGAGTGCACCTGCACCCAACTGGAATCCAGACCGCCCAGCGCAAAGGTCTCCATCGTGATATGCCCTCCGTAGCCGTAACGCACCAACAGACCTAATAAGTCCTCCCAGGGGATTACTCCCTGTCCGGGCGCGCCGCGGTTGTTCGCGCAGGCATGAAAATGGTTCACTTTGCCCGCCTGCAGCACCTGCTCCAGCGCTGCGCAGAGGTCCCGTTCCTCCAAGCAGGCGTGATATGTGTCGAAGTGGACGCCCACATTGGGCGCGTCCACTTCTTCCACCATGCGCAGCACCTGCCCGGCAGTATTGGCAACGCTGGTGCGGTAGCGATTCAGCGGCTCAACAGAGAGTACCACGCCGTAATGTTCCGCACGGCGGGCCAATTCCCGCAGCCCATCGACAGCCAGCATCCACTCCCGTTTCTTCTCGTCGGGTGAAAGCCAGTGGCGCTTTCCGCCGCCAGTGTACAGCGGGCCCGCCAGAATGCCTGCGCCCAGCTGCCCGGCTGTTTCAAGACAGGTCGTCAGATAATCCATTGTGGATGCGCGCACGGCGGAGTCAAAGCTGGAAAGATCCCGGCCCGGGCCCAGAGCCGCACACAATGAAACAGCCAGCCCTGTGTTCCGGATCTCATCCGCCAGCGCGGACGGCACCTGTGGCTGCGTCATGGGCAGCTCCACTGCCGTAAAGCCCATGCGGGCAACCTTTTCGGGCAGACCCAGGCATTCCTCGGACAAACCTGCGCACCAGTTCCACAAATTGATTCCCAGCGGGTTCACGCAAATGTCCTCCTATCGGGTGGAACGGCGCACGATCAGATCCACACCCAGTACATTTCGCACAGGCGGAGGCAGTTCGCCGTTCTTTTCTTTATAACGGATCTGATGGATCAGGTTTTTTGCGGCCACAGCACCCATGTCATACAAAGGCTGTGCCACCGTGGACAGCGGCGGTTCCACCATCGACGAAAGGCTTACATTGTCAAAACCCAGCACCGAAACATCTTCCGGAATGCGCACTCCCATATCGTGAAGCGCATGCATCACCACAAAGGCCTTCGGGTCACTGGTGGTAAAAATGGCGTCCGGCGGCTGCGGCAGGCGCATCACTTCCTGCGTAAGACGGTAAAAACTGTCCACGCCGCTGGATTCCCGCATCACCAGAGCCTCCTCATAGGGGAGCCCTGCGTCGGAAAGCGCCTGGCAGTATCCGCGATAACGTTCACGGTAAAAATAAAGTTCTTCCCTGCCATAGGCCAAGGCAATGCGCCTGTGCCCAGTGCGTACCAGGTACTGCACCGCATCGTAGGCGGCCTGGAAACTGTCTACGGCTACAGTGTCAAGCACATTGATATCCCGCTCCTCAAAACGGTTCACCAGTACCAGCGGGAATCCTTCGACCCGCAAAGCGCGGATGTGATCGGCCTCCCCAATGTTGGAACACACAACGAAGCCGTCGATCCAGCGTGTTTTCATCTTGTCTATGTATGCTTTTTCCACTGCCGCATCCTCATCGGTGTTGCACAGCACCACCGTGAAACCGTTACGGCGCGCCACATCCTCCACGCCCCGGGCGATCTCCGGAAAAATCAGGTTCTGTATTGAAGGCACCATGAGGCATATCGTATTGCTGCGGCCCATTTTCAGGCTTTTGGCCAGTACATTGGGACGGTAATTGGTCTTTTGCACCGCCTCCATCACTTTCTGCCGGGTAGTCTCATTCACATAGCTTTTGCCATTGAGTACCCGAGACACCGTGCTGGCGGAAACTCCCGCCAATGTTGCCACATGCTTGATATTCGTCATAGTACGCCCTCCTTGTGGTATGCCGTGATTCCTCTATCCCGGCAGCGGATTCAGTCCCGCTCCCAATACACAGTAGCGCCGCGGTGGGCGGAGGTGCATTCCTTACGGTACAGTCTCAGCCAGCCGGTGGCGGGTTTCACCACAGGCTTCCACAGGGCCTTGCGGGCGTTGAATTCCTCGTCGCTTACTTCCACAGTCAGCATGCGCGCCTCGATATCGATATGCACCATATCACCGTTGCGGAGCAGCGCGAGGTTCCCTCCTTCGTAGGCCTCCGGGCTGACGTGGCCGATGGCCAGGCCGCCAGTCGCACCAGAAAAACGCCCGTCGGACACAAGAGCGATCCTGCTGCCCAAGCCCTTGCCCAGCACAGCCGCCATGAATGTCTCCATATGCGGCATGCCCGGGCTGCCTTTAGGGCCTTCGTAACGAATGACGACTACGTCACCCGCCACGATCTCATCGCGCAGGATAGCATGCCAGGCGTCGTCCTGCGAATCGTAGCACTTGGCCGGGCCGCTGAATTTCCAGGCAGCAGGGTCTACTGCGCTGAACTTTACGATGGCGCTGTCCGTACCGATGTTCCCGTGCAGGACGGCAAGGCCGCCCTGCTCGTGGATCGGGTTCTCTACCGTGTGGATAACCTCGGTATTTTTATTCTCAGCCAAAGCCGCTTTGTCGGCGATGGTGCCGAACATGCCCTTGGCAGAGGCATCAATTTTGCCGGCCTTCGCCAGCTCCTTCACCACGGCACCCAGGCCGCCTGCGGCCTCAAACTCCTCCATGGTATAGGTGGGGTGGTTCGGATAAATGGTGCTGATGACCGGCACCTGACGGCTGATGGCATCAAAGGTCTCCGGTGTGATATCACAGCCCACCTGACGTGCCAGCGCAGGGATGTGCAGCACACTGTTGGTGCTTCCGCCCGTGGCCATCATATAGCGCACCACATTTTCAAAGCTTTCCTGCCCGATGATGTCGCTGGGGCGCACTTTATTCTTCCACGCCTCCATCACCTGACGCGCTGCAGCGCGGGCCAACTCGTGCCAACGGGGCGTCTGGCTCCGGCAGCTTGCCGTGCCATGGGGGGTAAAGCCCAGCACTTCGGCCATGGCACACATCGTGTTAGCTGTGCCCATAAAGGGGCAGGCGCCCGGTGTGGGGCAAGCGTTCCGCACGATTCCCTTATAGTCCTCTTCGCTCATATCGCCCGCAATGTAGGCGGCATATGCCTGCTTGGTGTGTGTGAGTGTGAGCATGCGGCCTTTGTAACGGCCCGCAGCCATATAACCGCCGGTAAACATCACTGTCGGGATATTGACGCGCAGCGCACCCATAAGCATACCGGGTACAACCTTGTCACAGGTGGCCATAATGACCATACCTTCCAGCATGTTCAGCTCCGCAACCGTCTCCACCTCTGTGGAGACCATGTCCCGGGCAGGCAGTGTATAGCGGTCGCCCGGGGTATTGCTGCAGATACCGTCGCAGATACCCGTGATGGGCAGTTCCAACGCAAGACCCCCGGCCCGATAGATTTCTTCCTTCATCTCAGCGATAACGTCCTTGAACGGAAAATGGCCGGGATTCATCTCGTTCCATGAATTCACAAGGCCGATGATGGGGCGTTTGGCGTCTTCTTCCGCTATTCCCATAGCATATAGCAGCGTATTGCGGTGGTCCAGTGATTCTTCATTCCACTCTCGAATCATGGTAGATCCTTCCTTTATTATATCACATTGAAAAGCGTCCGTAAGGGGTCACTTCTGCATTAAATGAATGGCGAAGCCGCCGATCTGCTCCTTTGCATAGATTACCAGCACCCGTCCATCCGAAAAATGCTTTATGCTCTCCTCGTCAAAGGAAAAGCCCTTTTCTTCCAGGTAGCGGCGGGCCGCGGGCAGGTCGGCCGTGGCCAGTGCAAGATGTCCGTGCTCGCCCCGCCCGGGTTTTTTCATCCATTCGATCTGTGTACCTGTAAACCGTGCATCCGCACTTTCCTTGGCCGGGTTCACAGCCAATTGAAACAAAAGCTCAAATTTGTGTGCGCATTCAGCAGCCTGTGCCTCATCCGCACAGTTCACACCTATGTGCACCAGTTCAAAATCAGGAGTATATGCCATTTCTCAGCCTCCCAGATACGCTTTGCGCACCGCGTCCGAACGCAGGAGTTCATCGCCCGCGCCAGAGAGATTGATCTTCCCGTTCTCCAGAACATAAGCGTAATCGCAAATCCCCAGCGCCTTGCGCGCGTTCTGTTCCACCAGCAGCACTGTAATGCCTGAGTCGCGGATCTGCCGGATCAAATCGTAGATCTGGTTTACAATGATAGGCGCAAGGCCCATGGATGGCTCATCCAGCAGAAGGATCTTAGGCCGGCTCATCAAACCGCGTGCCACCGCCAGCATCTGCTGTTCGCCGCCGGAGAGCGTGCCCGCATACTGGTTTTTGCGTTCTTCCAGAATGGGAAACAGCTTATACTGATCCTGCAGATCTTTTTCCAATTCCTTGCCTTTAAACAGATATCCGCCCACCAGCAGATTATCCCGGATGGTCAGGCCGGAAAAAGTCTTGCGGCCCTCCGGCACATGCACAATCCCTTTTGCCACGATTTTGTTCGGTTTTTTCGGCAGCGGTTCGCCCAAAAACTCCACCCTGCCGTTCAACGGCTTCACAAGGCCGGAAATGGTGCGCAGCAGCGTACTCTTTCCGGCGCCGTTCGCGCCGATGATGGAGACGATCTGCCCCTGCTCGACCTGAATGCTTACGCCGCGCAGCGCTTCCACATGCCCATAGCTAACCGAAAGGTCCGTCACTTTCAGCATCGGTTCCATTGTCATTCCTCCTTGCCCAGATAGGCCTCGATGACCTCGGGGTTATGCTGCACCTCGGCAGGGGTGCCCACCGCGATGGTCTTGCCGAAATTCTGCACGTGGATGATGTCTGAAATGCTCATGACCAGCTCCAGGCGGTGTTCGATCAGCAGGATACCAAAACCGATCTCCTTGGAAATGCGCTGAATAAGTTCCGTCAGCTCGCTGACTTCGGTGGGGTTCAGGCCTGCGGCGGGTTCGTCCAGAAGCAGTACCTTTGGTTCGCACATCAGCGCGCGGGCGATCTCGATCCTGCGCTGCATACCGTAGGAAAGGTTCTCTGGACGCTCGTTCAGGAAATCAGCCATACCCACAATCTCCAGATATTTTCTGCACAGCTCGCGGCCGCGCTTTTCTTCGGCGCGGCGTCTGGGCGTCGGCACAAGGCCGCCCAGAATGGAATACCGGCTTTGCGGGTCAAAGGCGCACATCACGTTTTCCTCTACGGTCAGGCCCTTGAACAGGCGGATATTCTGGAATGTCCGGCCCATCCCCAGGCGGGTAATCTTGTACTGCTCGATCTTCGTGATATCTTGTCCGTTCAGCGTCACAGAACCCTGGTCGGCCGGATACACGCCGGAAATCACGTTGAAGATCGTCGTCTTGCCCGCGCCGTTGGGACCGATGATGCCGTGGATCTGGCCCGCGTCCGCTGCCAGCGAGAAATCCTGAATGGCTTTCACACCGCCAAAGCTCTTATAAATGTTTTTTACTTCCAGCAGCGCCATCAGTTTTCCTCCTTTTTCAAGCCCAGCTTCCGTTTCAGCTTACGTGCAGAACGGGCAATGTCACGCGGGGTAAATTCCCATTCGCCCAGCAGGCCCGAGGGCTTGAAGTTGATGATAAGCAGCACCAACACCGCATAAATGACATAGCGGTAGTTCTGCAATCCGCGCAGGACCTGCGGCAACGCACTAAGGATGAACGCCCCCAGCGTGGAACCTGTAAGGCTGTTGACGCCGCCGAAAAACACCATGATGACCCAGTCGGCACTTTTTTTCCAGCCGAATCCAGTGGGATCCACATAAGACATATAAAACGCATACAGACAGCCGGAATATGCCGTCAGCGCAACACTCAGCAGGAACGCAGTCATCTTGATGCGGATGACGTTGATGCCCATAGCCTTTGCAGCCAGCTCGTCCCCTCTCAGCGCGATGCACTGTCGCCCGTATTTGCTTGATTTGAAAAAAGCCACCAGCGCGATAGCCAAAACAGCCGACACGGCGGCTATGGTGAGTGTGGTCTTGCGCGGAATTCCCGTAAAGCCCGAAGCACCGCCTGTCAGGCTGGTCATACGGTTGAGCAGCGCGGCGATGGCCTCGCCGAACCCAAGCGTTACAAGCGAGATATAATCGCGGCGCAGGCGCACCACCGGGTAGCCGATGAGATATCCCACCAGAGTGGCCAGCGCCACGGCGATGATGATAGCCGGGACAAGCGGCATATGCGCCTTGACCACCAAAAGCCCCGAAGCATAGGAGCCGATAGCCATAAAGGCTGCCTGCCCCAGGCTGAACATCCCCGTAAGGCCAGTAAGTACATAGACCCCGGCCACGGCGATAAGCGTGATGAACACCTGCGTAAGGATGTTGGATACCAATGCCATAATCTGTTTTCCCCCTTACGCCTTTTCCTGGATGTTGCTGCCTGCGATGCCCTGAGGCCGCACCAGCAGAAACACAAGCATGATGGCGAATGTTGCAATCGTGGAATAGCCCGATCCCAACATACTCAAAAGTATTGTCTCAGTAAGGCCCAGCAGCACCGCGCCGATGATGGCGCCCGTCAGGCTGCCCAGACCACCGATGACCGAGGCGATGAAGCCCTTGACGACCAGGCTTCCCAGCGTGGGATACAATGTATATTTGATGCCCAGGAACACGCCTGCCACACCGGCCAACAAGCCGGAGATGACAAATGTGAGCTGGATGATCCGGGTCGAATCGATCCCCATAAGCTGAGCCGTGTCCCGGTCGAAAGAAACAGCGCGCAGTGCGCGGCCCAGACGTGTTTTCTGAATCACATAGCCAAGGATGACCAGCGCCGCCAAGCTGATGATGCACATCATGGCATCGCTGGCAGAGATGACCAGGCTGCCCACCTTGATGGTGGAATTTTTGAAAAAGCCCGGAAAGTTGTAAAAGTTTGAACCCACCTTGATGGTCACAAGGCCCTCATAGAGCGTGCCCAGCGTAATGGAGGACACAAAAAAATAAGTAGGAGAAGAATGGTTCAAAGTGATACGGCGGAACCCGAAAAATTCGCCGAAGAGCGCAATGACGGCGCCCGCGGCCGCAGCGGCAACCAGGGTAGCGGTGAGTCCCATCCCCTTGGATGATACCAGAAAATAGGCAACGAACGCTGCGGCCGTCATGGTCGCGCCGTGTGAAAAGTTGGAAAATTTCAAAACATTAAAGATGAGCGCAAAACCGGTAGCAATCAGCGCATAGACAGAGCCCGTCGCCAGGCCGTTAATCAAAATCTGCAGCGACATGTAGTAGCCTCCCCCAAAAACATGGAACGGGCCCCATCGCAGGGGATTCCGCAATGAGGGCCCGTTCCGTCAAGACCGATCCGGAACACCCGATCAGCCGGCAAATTCCTCCAGCATGACCGGAGTCTGGTTGTCATAGGTGTACATAAACATACCCATGCCGTCGGGCATGTGGGTCTCGGGGTCGATGGTAACGGTACCCGTCAGGCCCTTGAAATCCTTCACATTCTCAATTGCAGCCAGCAGAGCCGCCGCGTCATCCAAGCCTGCTTCTTCGATGCACTGTTTGGCGATCATCACAACGTCATAGCCCAGGAAATACTTGTTGACAGCGCTCACCTTATCCTCTACGGCCGCAGCCATCTCAGCCGTAGTGGGGTCATCGGTATTGATGTTGTTGATGTAATAGATATTGGAACAGTCTCCACCGTACGTGGTGTTAAAAGAGGGTGCCGCATCAAGGCCGCAAACAATTTTGCCTTCATAGCCCAGTTCTGTCGCAGCCGTCACGATGGCCACCAGCTGCTGGGTATAGTTCGGGCAGTAGATCGCGTCCACTCCCGCCGATACAATGGGCTGCAGCAGAGTTTTGTAATCGGTGTCAGCGGCGCCGTAGGCCACGACAAGGCTGTCATCGACCGTGATGCCGTCGGCGGCGAGCTGTTCAATAAACGGATCCAGCAGAGACACGGAATAGCTGTTTTCCTGATTGTAAATGATGCCGAAAGTCTTCAGGTCATTTTTCACGGCGAAAGAAGCCATGATCTGGCCCTGGGTCGTGGCACTGGGCTGGAAGCAGAACATATTCTTATAGGGGGTTCCGTCCTCTTTCAGCTGGCAGTTGGGGTCAAGTGCAAAGCCCATAACGGGGACGTCATAATCCTCAGAGGTCTCCTTGATGGCATTGGCGATGTTGGCGACCGGGGGACCGACGATTAACGAAACGTTGTCCACCGTGACGGCGGTGATGTATGCGTTGACCGCTTCCGTCACGTCGCCTTTGGTGTCATAGGTCTTCATCACGACCGTCTTGCCGCCAATACCGCCTGCAGCGTTAATCTCGTCAACAGCTGCCTGGGCGCCTGCCTGAACGGACATGCCGAGCGCCGAAGTGGCGCCGGTGATATCCTGCAGGCAGCCGATTACGATCTCTCCACCCTCCGCAACGGGTTCGGCCGCGCCGGTACCGGACGCCGGGGTGCTGGCAGGGGTACTGCTGGAGGTGCCGCCGCAGGCGACCATTGCAAAAGTCATAACGAGCGCAAGAGTAATTGCAAGGAACTTTTTCATGGTGCTATTCTCCTTTTAAAATTATTTATTGCGGAACCGCAATAATGGCTGGTTCAAAAGGGTTTCCACCCGTTTCCTATTTTCTGCAATCGTTTGCAGAATTTAAAATTAAAAAAATCCAAGCAGTATGCGCAAACACAATGGCAAAACTCACTTAAATTCTGAGCATATTTTATACTTGATTTTTCATATGTGTCAATACTCTTCTGTTTTTTTCGGAAATTCGACCAAAATTAAGTATGAAAAGGTTTGCATATCGCCAAATAATATTTCAAATGGTTACAAAATTATCAAACTTATCACCCGCTTTTGGGAAGCACGCCGCGAACCAAATTCCAAGAAACGAGAGTGGTTCTGTATGCAGTGCCGCAATATTTTCAGAAACGTCCGCTCCTTTCCTGATGCGGGGAGTCTTTTCCATCCCAGTGAATTGTCAAACTAAGTGCAACAGGAATTGAGCTCGAAGTCCCATAATTCCTGAGCAGAATGGAAGTACAGAACTTTGCGAGGCCTGGCGTTCAACAACGCCAGGTTTCGTTTTAATGTGGCGGGAGCAACACGGGA
>NZ_JAFOIN010000043.1:0-21829 GCF_017421385.1 Ruthenibacterium sp.
CCGCGCAGCTGCGCGGCCTGCTGCGCGGGATGCCGGGCTGCGCGGAGCTGCCCTTTGTGGAAGGGGACGCGAACCTCGCCCCCTTTTATTACGAGGACGCACAGGGCGGCGGCCTGCTGGGCCTTGTAAACTGCGGCCTGGACGATGCCCGCGCCGTGCTGCCGGACGGCCTGCGCCTTGAAAATGCATTGGACGGCACAGATGCGGAACCGCTGCGCCTGTCCCCGGTGAGCGTAAAATTTTACCGGACGTGTCCTCAGCAGCGCCGGAACAAGGAGGATATGCCATGAAGCTTACCTATCTGGGCACAGCCGCAGCCGAGGGCTGGCCTGCGGCTTTCTGCAACTGTGACGGCTGCCGCGCGGCGCGGCGGCTGGGCGGCAGGAACATCCGCACGCGCTCCCAGGCGCTGGTGGACGACGCGCTGCTGCTGGACTTCCCCTGCGACGCCTGGCTGCACGCGCTGCGGCAGGGGCTGGACTTCTCCGCCGTGCGCTGGCTGCTCGTCACCCATTCTCACACCGACCACTTTTACCCCGCCGAGCTTGTCAACCGCGGCGGATGCTATTCCCACGGCATGAAAAGCCCTACGCTGGATATCTTCTGCAACGAGGCCGTGCGGGATTACTTCTACAAGGCCGCCGGGCATGAGCTTGTGCCCGACGTGGAGCAGCGCCTGCGGTTTCATATTGTGCGGCCCTTTGAATGCGTTTCTGCCGGGCCATATCGTGTAACGCCGCTTCCCGCAAAGCACATGGACACCGAGCAGGCGCTGTTTTACTTAATCGAGCGGGAGGGCCGCAGCCTTCTGTACGCCCACGATACCGGCCGGTTCTATCCGGAGGTGTATGAATTTCTGGCAGGGCGCGCCGCACCGCTGAGCGCCGTCAGCCTGGACTCCACAAGCGGCCGTTTTGAAAACGGAGAGAACGACGGCCATATGGGCCTGCCCGACGCGGCCGCCGTGCGGCTTCGGCTTCTTGAAGCCGGCGCGGCGGGCCCGAATACACGTTTCATCGCGAACCATTTTTCCCACAACGGCGGCTGGCTGCACGATGAATTCGCCCGGAACGCGGCCCCCTATCAAATCGAGCCCGCCTACGACGGCATGACGGTGGAGCTGTGAACCGCCCGGCGGGCATCCAAACGGAGGACGGCTATGGAAAATGTTCCAAATGAGATTCTTCGCACCCCGGACTGGCTGGTCGACCACCGCGGCGGCAGGCTCAGACGCCTGCACGCCCGCTTTGGCGGCGCGCTCTGCGGGGTCCCTATGCGCCGGGACGCCTATGCGGGCATGTGCTGGCTGATAGACGGAGCCGAGGTGCCGCTGTCGGCCGTGCGGCGCAGCGGGCGGCCCGTTTACACCGGCCGCTTTTCGGCAAACGGGCTCGCGCTTGCGCTGTCGCTTTCCTACGCGGCGGACAAAGCGGGACGGCTCACGGTTTCCGCAGCCTTGCAGAATGAGGCGGACACCGCCACGCCGCCCTTCCGGGCGAGCCTGCGGCTGGGCTTCGATACATTTCTGGCACAGTATCCCGATTACAACGATCAGCTTTTCCCCACACTGCTCCGCTGTGAAAAAACGCACCTGTGGGGTTATTTTTCTTCGCCCTCGGGCAGGCTGCTGGCCCTGTTCACCGACGCGCCCACGGCGTCCTACACGCTGGATTATGAAAAAAACGCACAGGGGATCTTCACGGCCTCGCTGGATCTCCTCCAGCCGGGACGGCTGCCCGCCCGGCATCCCCAGGGCCTTGACAGGCTTTCCGCCGGCGAAAAAAAGACCTGGCACGTCACGCTTCTGCCCGTGGGGCCGCTTTATGGCATTGGAGCCATCAAACCCGCCATTGCCGCAGCGTCGCTTCTGCCGGTGCTGCACGCCGGCCGCTATACGCTCGCCGCGGACGAGGCGTGCCGCGTGACCGTCTTTTCCCGTTCGCCCCTGCCGGAAAATACGCTGACACTGAACGGCCCCGACGGCGGGACGCGGCGTTTGCCGCTTGAGCCGGACAAGCCGGGCGTCTACCGCGCGCTGTTCCGCGCCGCAGGAGCCGCCCCCGGCCTTTATACGGCCCGTGTGCGCAATGCGGCGGGGTATGAGGCCGAAATGTGCCTCTTTGTGCGCCGCCCCTGGTCATGGTACATCCAAGCGGCCCGCAAGGCCGCTGCCGACGCGCCGCAGAAGGCCTCCACGCACGCGGAGAGCTGGTACGGCTTTTATTCTGCCTACACCGCGCGGAGGTATTTTCCCGACGCCGTGCTCGACGGCAGGCTCGAACGGCGCTTTCATGAGGTATACCCGCTTCTGTACCAAAGCGGGACCGGGCTTCCTCTTGTACAGAAGGACAGGATTCAGAACCACTCGTCCATGCTGGGTATTTTTGTCTGCCGGTATGCATGCACAGCGGACATTGCAGACCTGGAGCAGGCGCACCGCCTGGCGGAGCTCGTGCTTCGTTTTCAGCGGGAGGACGGCGGGTTCTATAAGGGGGATACGGATTATACTTCCGTCATCTACCCTGCAAAATCCATCATGGAGCTTGTCCGGGCACAGCTGGCCCGCGCCGAAGACGCCCGCATTCCGCCCGAAGACCGGGCGCTGTGGCGTGGGCGGGCCGAGCGGCATATGGCGGCGCTGTACCGCGCCATGGAGCACCTTGCCGGGCTGGACGGGAATTTTCAAACGGAGGGCGCTACCGCGTCCTGCTACGAAGACGGGGCGAATTCATGCTCGGCCGCACAGCTGAGCGAATTCGCGCTGATGCTTGCGGAAGACAGCCCCGACAGGGAGCGCTATACCGAGGCCGCCCGCCGGATTCTGGAAAAGCACGCCTCCCACGAGCAGGCGCTTGTCCCGGATTGCCGGATGGCGGGCGGCACGCTGCGCTTTTGGGAGGCGCAATACGATGTGGAGATGGGCGGCACGCCTTCGGCGCCCCGTGCCCAAATGATGAATTCGCCCCACGGCTGGTCGGCCTGGAATATCTATGGCCTGTTCCACCTGTATGAGCTCACGGGCGAAGTGCGATATCTGGAGCGCGGCATGAACGCCATGGGCGCCTGCGCACAGCTGATGGGGCTTGACGGCACACTGCGCTGGGCGTTCGTGCCCGACCCCCAGCGGCAGGCACGTGTTTTTGTAAAGGATGAAGCCGCCGCGGCGCAGGGCCGGGTGGCCGGCAGACATGCGGAGCGCACCATCGGCGAGGAATACGTGCCGATGATCAGCAGCTGGTGGACCGCGCCGCCGCACACGCAGGTCTCCGGCTACACCGCCATGGGCGGCGCGGTGACGCAGGGCGCCGCCTGCGACAACGATGTGCATGAGGTATTCAAGGCCATGGGCGAGCTTGTCCTCACCAAAGCATATATCGCAGAGACCGGGGACGGCCATTTTGAATGCTACAACGCTTCCTGCACCCCGGACGGCGAGGGCCTTGTGGTCACCCCGGCGGAAGATGTGGTCGCGCAGGTGAGCGTGCGGCTGACGCGGGAACGCGCCGTCGCCGTCCGCTTTTCCTCCGGGATGACGGCCGGGACAGTCACTCCGGGAAAACCCCGGTGGATCTGCGCGGCGGAGCGTCCGGCGCGCGCTTATAAACCGGGGCGGCCCCCGCGCCGGAAGCCGAACAATGAAAAGACGGAGGCAGATCCTTGAACAACGCCACTTATCCCGCAAAAATCACCGGGCTGCGCCGGCAGCACCTGTTTTTCGCGCTGTGCTGGACAGCCTATTTCAGCACTTATATCGGCCGTCTCAACTTCACGGCCAGCCTGGCTGCAATCTCTGCGGCAGCGGGCTTTTCACAAAGCGAGCTGGGCCTCGTGAGCAGCGGTTTTTTTGTCGGATACGGTAATTTCCAGCTCGTCTGGGGATTTGCCGGCGACAGGCTGGACCCCGTGCGCATGGTGTTTTCCGGTGTGCTGTGCTCCGGCCTGCTGAACCTCGCCATAGCCTGCGCTTCTTCCCCCGTCCTTATGGCTGTAATTTGGACACTGAACGGCGCGGCGCAGTCCGCTGTGTGGTCTCCGCTTCTGCGTCTCACTGTCGAACGCCTGCCCGGTGTAGAGGCCATGCGCGCCAGCGTGCGCTACTCCACGACGGTGCCCTTCGGCACGCTGGCGGCTTACGGGCTGGCGGCACTCTGTTCCGCAATGGGCTGCTGGCGCGCGGTGTTCGCCGCGGCAGGGCTGTTCCTCACAGCCACCGCGCTGTGCTGGCTGCGCGGGATGCGTGTTCTGGCGCCTCCGCTGCCCGCCGCACCCGCCCGCAGCGCCGCGCGCGCGGCAGCCCGCCCCCTGCCCCATCGTCTTCCGGCCGTGCTGGCGCTCATCTGCCTTGCGGCTCTGGCAAGCGGAATGATCCGCGACGGCATCCAGACCTGGACGCCAACATACCTCCATGATATTTACGGGCTGGACAACACCTTCGCCATCGTGCTCACCTTCACGCTTCCCCTTGTGAACCTGTGCGGCGTATACATGGGCAAATGGGCAAACGACCATATATTTCACAGCGAAGCCGTCACGGCCGCAGCGGCGTTTCTGGCCGCATGCGCCCTTCTGGCGGCTCCCGCCTTGGGCGTGCGGCTGCCGCTCTGGGCCTGTCTGGCGCTGCTGGGCCTGTGCGCCGCGCTGATGCTGGCCGTAAACACCATGCTTGTCACTCTGGTGCCCCTGCGGCTGCAAAACACGGGCCGCGTCAGCGCGCTGAGCGGGCTGCTCAACTCCGCCACCTACGCGGGCAGCACGCTTTCAGGCTACGGCATGGGCCTGCTGCTGGAACGCTCCGGCTGGCCTGCGGCGCTGCCGGGCCTCTGCGCTGGGGCGCTGGCAGCCTCTCTTTTGTGTGCGGCCGCGGCACATGGATGGAAGCGCCTGCGCGGATAAGCCCGTATCCTTCGCCGGAGAGGGCCTTCCCTGTTTTCAAGCACCACAAAAATTCAAGCGCGGCACAAACCAAATCGCCAAAGAATGCCTTATAGCATACGGTCGAAAAAGGCAAAGAAGTCAATAAAACGTCCGGGGAAAAAGCCGGCGGCGGCAAAGCCATGCATCTTTGCGCGGCAAAGTGCAGGCCACGCGGCGAACGCCGCCAAAAAGGAGGTGGCGACCGCGCCCGCAGGCGCGTGTCGGAGCGGTGAGAAGCCTCCCTTGCGGACAACCGCGCTGAAAGCGCGGCTCTTAGCGCGCAGACCCCCCTTTTTCATTTAAAGTGACCCCGCGACGCCCTGCAGGCCAATGCCGAGACATGTAGGGCGAAGCGACCGCCGAAGCCCGCCGTGCGCGGCAAACGGGGCCGAAGGCTCTATTCGCAGGCAGCTTGGCGAAAAAGCTGCCATTACAGAAAAAATAAAAAAGGAGAGGAATCATGAAACAGCATCATCCCTTGCTGCGGCGCATGCTGTGCGCCGCTCTGGCCCTTGCCGTTGCGTGCATGGGCACGCCCGCCCTGGCCAAAAGCATCCCTGCCCTCGACCCTGAAATGACCGTCAATTCCAGCCACGCCATTTATTACGGCAGCGAAGCCAGCCTCGCGGATGGTGTATACGGCGCGCAGGAAAATGTGGACGGAGGGGGCTGGGTCTACGTGCAGACGGCTGCCGACGGCACGGACAACCATGTCGTATTCACCGTAGACCTGCACGAAACCCGCACTGTGTACGCCTCCGGCATCGGTACCATCGTCAACGGCTGGGCGGAAAAGATGGAAAACCTCACGCTCTCCGCCTCTGAAAACGGTACGGATTATACCCCGCTTGCCACCTTCGACAATGCGGAGCTGGCTGCCGAGTGGGGCCACCGCCACGAATGGGCCTGCCCGGAGGGCGCGCCTGTCACAGCGCGGTATCTGCGCTATGAATTTGATATCGCGACGTCCCAGATCACCGACGGCGCCGTCCATTACGTCTGCGTGGATGAGATCGACGTGCGCACCGAAGCCGATACGCCCGAGCCTCCGCCCGTGGTGGACCCGGACCCGGGCGACTGCGTAAACCTTGCCGCCGGACGCCCGTATACCAGCGCGTGGGCAGCCTCCGGCAGCTACGCGGATGACGGCGGGCAGCTCACGGACGGTGTTTACAGCCGTGCGCTTTCCTGCAAAGCGCCGGAATGGGTCGGTTATTACAATGAGGTGCAGGACGGCTTTGAATTCATCGTAGATCTGGGAGAATCCAAACGCTTTGAACAGGTCAAGATGAATTTTCTTCGCGAAGAAGGCTCCGGCATCCCGACGCCGTATTCCGTGCGCATCGAGCTTTCCGACGACAGCGCAAGCTGGCACACACTGGCCCAAACGGATGTCGCCCCAATCATCGAGGGCAGCGGCATCAAGCGCTTCGTCTACACCGTGCCCCAGGAAAAATGCCCCGAGGCGCAGGCCCGGTATGTAAAACTGCACATCAATTTCCAGATCTGGCTGTTCATCGACGAGATCGAGATATTCGACCGTGAAACGCCCGACCAGGGCACCGACGTACCGCCGGACGACCTGCCCAGCGTGGATCTGGCCGACGGCCTTGCTTTGGAATGTCCGCGCGAGCTGCTGTACGGCGCGCCCGCCACGATCCTGACGGACAGTGTGACGGCAGGCCCTGCCTGGAACGACTCCGACTGGCTGAGCTTCAACGGCACAAATCCCGCCGCACCAGACGCCAACCGCACAGCGATGGTATATGACCTCGGCGGCAAAAAATCCGTGTCTGAAATCCGTCTGCGCGCTCTTTATGATACCGCCAACGGCGTTTTTCTGCCCCGCGGCCTGAAACTGGAGGTCTCGGACAATAAAGCAAAATGGGTGACGCTCAAGAGTTTCGGGCCCGCCCCGTTTTCCGTAACCGACCCCGGTGTGGGCGAATATGTGTGGAACGGCGCAACGGACGCGTTCATCTCCACAACGGAAAACGCCGATATGGTCTATTTTCAATATCTGCGCATCTCGTTCGACTGTTCGGGCGTATGGACGGCGTTCGACGAGCTGACTGTCATGGGCAAAAACGGAAAATGCACAACAGCCGGCACGCTGGTCGGCACACCGGACGGCCCGCAGAATCTTGCGCTGGACAAGCCCTATACAGTCTCCCACGCCGCGCCGGACGCCTACGGCGACACAGACGGCAAGGAGCTGACGGACGCATCCTTCGGCAGCACGGACATGTATGACGCCGCCTGGCAGGGACATTCGGGCGAATGGCCGCTGCGCACCGCAGTCGTGGACCTGGGCCAAATCTGTGCGGTGGAGCAGGTGAGCATGAATTTCCTGCAAAAAAGCGGCTCCGGCATCTGCCTGCCCTCGCGCTTTTCTGTGTATGTTTCCTCCGACGGACTCACCTGGGCCGCGCTGTATGATGAAAAAACCTCCGCAGCGGCAGACGGCGTGCACACGCTGCAATGGCTGGGCGGCGCGGGCCAGCCCGGCAGCAAAACAGACGCCGCCCGCGTGGCCGCGCGGTATGTGCGCGTGGACGCGGAGCTGAACGGCTGGCTGTTTTTCGACGAACTGGAGGTCTTGGGCCAGACGCAAGCCGGAGATGCGGTGACCCTGTCTCAGGACGCGGACTTTGAAGGCGCGTTCCTTTTGTCCGGGCCGCAGACAGGCGGCATCCGGGACATGGTGCTGATGTACAACGGGCCCTACAAGGATTACGGTGGCAACCCCGGTTACGGCAACTGGAGCAAGGCGGACTGCAAGCCCTATGCAGCCTATGTGGATGAAAGCGGGCGCGCCCAGGATGTGATGTTTGACAGCGCATTGTTCCTGGCGCAGTCCTCGCCTGAGACAGGGCATCTGTTCATTGAGAGCAGCGACTACGGCGCAACGCCCAGCAACCTGGCCGACTGGCAGAACTACATTTCCAAGACCATCGACCGCGGCGGCGACATGGACGCGCTGGATGCCGCTGTGGCAGAAACAGCCGCCGAGCTGGGGCGTCCGGGGCTTAAAATGAAAGTGACCGTTATGGTCCCCTTCCCCGACGCGCTGTGCACAGATTTCGGCATGCTTGACGGCGCGGCGCTGAATCTCTCCGGGGAGACAGACGCGCAGAAAGCACTGAACTGGTATCTTGCAGAAGCACTGCGACGTTTTGAAGCGGCGGATTATAAAAACCTGGAATTTGCGGGCTTTTACTGGATGCATGAAACAAACTACCGCAGTTCACTCATCCGTTATGCATCCGAAAAGGCGCAGACGCTGGGATATCCCATGCTTTGGATTCCCTTTTACAATGCCAGCGGCTGGAACCGCGGCGGGGATATGGGGCTCTCCGCCGTCGCTCTGCAGCCCAACCATTTCTTCCCCTCGGGCGGCCCCTCGCAGGACCGTATCCGCGACGCGGCAGCACTTGCCAAAATGTACGGTCTCGGTATGGAGCTGGAAATGGACGACCGCGTTTTCAACGATCTGGATAAATACAACAAATATCTGGATTACCTGAACGGAGGCGTGAAATATGGTTTCATCGGGCCCGACAGCCGCGTATACCGAAACTGGTACAACGGCATCAAAACGCTGCTGGAAGCATCCACGGGAGTAAACCCTTATACCGGCAAAGCCGACCCCGTGGCCCGTGCGCTGTATGACTTTACCTATCAGGCCATTCGGGGCACCTATTCCCCCCAGCCGTACCGCACCTCTCTGGAGCCGGATGTGAGTTCTGACGACAGCTCCGGCGGCCCGGCTTCAAGCAGTGCTTCTTCGGGCATATCCTCCTCGGGCGCTCCTTCCTCCGGCTGTTCTTCCGCTCCGGGCGCCGCTCCGGACAGCGGCACGTCATCCTCCGGCGGAAACGGTCCATCCGCCGTCAACGTTCCTCAGACAGGAGACTACGCGCCTCTGTTTCTGTTGAGCCTTGCCGCAATATTGTGCGCGGGAATGCTCATACTGCTTTTGCACCTTAAGCGGCGCGCTCCGAACGAAAAAAAGTAGCGATCCTTGTTCACCTGGCCTCTATCGCTATTTTGTTGATTAAGTATAGCTTTCCTGATTTTTCAAACAAGGCCTGATTCAACGGTTCTGACTACTGTTTGACTGCTACCAGAACAAAGCCTGCGAAGGCCGACGGCAAAAGGCTTCGCGGGCTTTTTACCAGTCTTTATAATTTGTGCATTTCATCTACAAGCAACACGGTTACGCCATTTAAATCTGTCTGTCACAGTTCTCCGACCCGGAAGGCCACTGGTTCGAATCCAGTCGGGCGCACCAAAACAGCCCTTGGAATTCCGAGGGCTGTTTTTCTTTTCCTCCATAACCCCATGCCTCGGCCAGCTTCTGCTGTGCGAGCTTTTTGTTCTTGTCGAAAGCGTGTCTTTAGATATCCAAAGTCGCGCTTGGCTGTGCGTGCCCCAGCAGACTTACATCTACACCCTGAGCAATGAGCATGCTGGCGTTTGTATGCCACAGGCTGTGCACGTTCAAATTGTCCGGCAAATCGCCCTCTTGCAGAATCTTTTTGAACCGGAATGTGAATGTACCCGGCACCCTCGAATCCCCACCGGGCTGCCGAAACAGATAGTCCTCTTCCTCCAGCCCCCCTTCACCACGCTGCTCTTTCTCCCACGCACTTTCCTTACAGAATCCGAACGGCATACATCTTTGAGCTCTGTATTTGGCTTCGGCCTGCCGCATGCGGAAAAATACCGTTCACTCGGTATTTCGGAAGAGATTTTTCCCGATACTATGGGCTGCTTTTCCGCTTTTTGCTGGAGGCTAAAGCCCGTTCCGGCCAGTTCATATTTGACCGTGCCTTTTGGGGCTGGCGGCATCTTTCCTGCCGGTTGTTCCGGGTCGGTACATTGGAGTTTGAATACCGTCCCGGTCGATTCAAGCGAACCGCTTCCGCCCGGCATTGCAGCACACTGCCCTGCTCTGTCCGTATACATTCTCTCGGTTGCCCACCTTTCAGATCATGCGCTGCGCGATTCCTACGAACAGGCAGAGCGCTTCTTTGCTCTGCACGCTTCGTCTTTGTATGAGAACGGTAAGCCCTTGGCCGTGTTGTGCAGCACCGGGCTTCTCTGGCCCGCGCTGGACGCATTCCTGCCGGAGGACTCCGGAATTCTCTGATTTGGAAACGACTATGAGATATACGAGGCAGGCCCCGAAAACCAATCCTTCTATTTGTGACCATTCAATGGAAACAGCTCCCGCTGCGCTGCCAAAACAAACCCGCCTGCAGCGCACTGTTGTCGCCCATTTGGAACATGGCGGCTCATAGGCTCCGGGTACGGAAGCAAAAAACAACCGTAAAAGCTTTCCAAAAGCTGTTTTGCTGCATCTTTATCACTCGCCCGGCTTCCGCCGGGTGAAATTTTTGCTGCGGGCATCTGAAAAACAGCGGCGCTCTCCATTTTGTAAAAAGCATTGTGGATTTTTCTTGTGATTCCAAAGCCATTTTTCAGATGTACTTTTGTTTTCTCTGCCGGATAATGATATAATTAGTTTATCAAGAACGCCCGGGAAACCAACCCCCGGACGACTGTATATGGGGGAGAAGCGCATGCGAAGCAAATGGATCATCCGCATCTGGCTCGGCCGCCTGACACGTTATCTGGTCGTACCTCTCGTGTTCTGCGTCATTCTTTTTCCCTTATACGGCCTGATGCACCAGCAGACTGAAAAAGCGCAGCTCACCGACGCCGCCGAACAGCTCGCCACTGCCGTGAGCACCTTTGAAGGATATCTCAGCGACCTGCGGTTTACCACGAACAAGCTGTTCAACGACGATTCCTACAAACTGCTGGCCGTGAGCGATGACGATTCGCTGATGGGCGACTACATGACGTCTTTCAACGCTTCCACACTGCTTCAGGATCTTACTTACAGCATGTCTTACACCGCTTACAGCTACGTCACCTTTGCGCGCAACCATTTTGTGATCGACCCTTATCGCGTTTTTTCCGGATATGAGAGCTTTTATCCGGGCGCGCTGGAGTACCGCGATGTCCCCCAGGACACCTGGGCCGCATGGCAGGACGCGCGTGAGACGCTTTACCTGCCCGCACAGAGCGTTGTGCTGAACCGCACGAATTATCCGGATTCCTATCTGACGATCACGCAGCCGTTCATCAACTCCGGCGGACAATTCCGCGGTGCCTGCAATATACTGATTCGGGAACGCACTCTGTCCAACCTGTTTCTGCCCACGGAAAAATGGCGCAATGACGGCTTGTTTTATCTCGTGCGGGACGACGGCACGTTGCTGAGCCAGTACCGCTGCAACGGGGCCGCCCTCTCCTTCTCCGGAAATGAAACGGGAATCGAATGGTATGATGGGCAGAAGTATCTGTTTGTTTCCCGTAGCATCCCCAGCCTTGGCGCCAGCGCCGTGATTGGCCTGCCCTATTCCGTTTACGCCGAAAACCTGCGCGCCGTCAACCGCGCCATATGGTTTTACATCGGCGCTGGGCTGCTGGGCTGCTTTTTGCTCAGTTCCGCAATGACGCTGTGGGAGCTGCGCCAGCTCAAGCCCATATTGGACACGCTGGATGATGCCGAAACGGCGAACACCCGTCTGTTCAACGATCTGCTCGTCCAGAAGCTGCGCAACCACAGCCAGCTTTCGGCTGAACTGGAACGCGCCCGCGGCGAGCTGGACCATAGCCGCGTAGAAGCATTTTTAAAGACCGGCGCAGCGGGCACGGCCGAAGAACAGAAAAAAATGTGCGAACAGATGCATCTGACGGACTACAACTATCTTCTTTTGATCCCCGCGCAGGAGCGGCAGACAGAGACGCACGTGGGCGAGGAGCTGCGCTTGATGATGATCGCGGAGCAGGTGCGCCAGAGCTACGGGCGCACGCAGTTCGTTTACAACACCACCGAGGGCAGCGTACTCGTTGTTCTGACGCTGGACAAAGGTACCGAAGCCGAGCAAGTACAGATGTGCCGGCAGACCGAGGCTCTGCACGGCCTTTTGGAAATGACGGAACCGCTGATTCTCAGCGGACGTTTTACGCGGCTGGAACAGCTTTCCTCTGTATATTGGCAGGCGCGCAACATGGCCGCTTATTCCGACCGCACACAAAAGGTATGCTATCTGAGCGGCGAAAGCCTTGTCCGTGTAACGACAACCGATATCACCAGTCTGGAACGGCTGAATGAATACCTTTTATCCGGCCGCGCACAGGAAGCGCAGTCTCTCATCGGCGAACTGTTCCATGTGGACGATCTTTCGCCGCAGAACTTTCAGCAGGCATTCTTCAGCGTGCGCGGTGTGCTGATCGCCGCGGCGCAAAAGGTGGAGTGCGAAGACATCGCCTATCTTTGCTCTTATGATAACCGGCAGTCCGCCAGGCGGCAGGTGCAGAACCTGCGCGACTGCTGCTTTGAGATATGCAGCCATGTCGATTCCCTCAAGCGCAGCCACAACGAAGCTCTTCAGCGGCGCGTTCTCGCCTGGCTGAATGAACAGTACACCCGGCCGGACCTCAACATCGCCATGGCTGCCGAACAGTTCCATATCTCAAAAAAATACGTCACACAGTTTTTGAAGGACCAGACAGGCAAGAGCTTTACCGAGTATGTGGAGGAATTGCGGCTCTCCCGTGCAATGGAGCTTCTGCGCGGCTCTGAGCTGGGTATAACCGAAATTTCCGTACAATGCGGTTTTTCCACGCAAAACACGTTTTATAAGGCTTTCCGCCGCAGGTTCGGCATTTCGCCCTCGGCGGTGCGCCGCGGGGACAACGCAGGCTGACCGGTTCCTCTCTTTCTGCCAAAAACGGCAGGGCGTGCATGCCCTGCCGTTTTTTGTGCGCCTCTTTGGCCGGCGCTTTATGTCTGCCACTGATAAAACGCATAGGTGCGCGGGGCTGCAAAACGCAGGCACAGGTCGCCTGCGGGCGTGTATCCCTGCCCAACCGGGCCGTTTGCACACAGCAGGCGCAGCCGGGCCTTCTGCGGCATCCGCGTAAAGGTGAAGGCGCTTTCCGGCACATTTTCACGGAACAGCAGGAGATATCCCTTCTGCCCACAGGGACTTGTAAATGCAAAGCCTGTGAACGAGCGGCCATCCGGTTCCTGCCCGACCGGGCGCACATCGCACGCCCACATCGCCTCCCGGTGCAGACGGTACACACCGATGATCTGCTGCAGGCGCGCCGCGTCCTGCCGCCCCAGCCCGGAGAGCTCCATCCAGAGCAGCGGCTGCGCGGCCATAACGGACGCAAACAGATAGTCTGCCGTATACCGTCCGGGCGCAAGGGGGTCGGCCCGATACCGCTCTGTGTTGCGCGCCGGATTCAGCAGCTCGAACAGCATCCGCTGGGCCGGGACATACCGGGCAAGCATCCACAGATTGCGCAGCGTACGATGGGGATAATAATTGCCGAAATCCGTGTAGCGATTTTCCACAAACAGCGTGCCGTATTCCCGCGCAGCCAGATATCCCATACGCTGCTCGGCGGTGATGTCCTGCTGAAGCATCACGCGCCTCCCACTTTGTGCTGTAACCATTTCCAGCAGGGAAAGGTATTTCGCGCGCGCCGCCGGCGTGCGCAGCTTGACGCCGTCCAGCTTGAATACCGCCACTCCATAGGTCCTCCACAGCCGCAGCAACGTTTCCGCGTCCCGCCGCCAGTTTGCAAATTCTCCGGAGGAATCCGGAGAGAACCACAAGCCCAGCGCTACGCCACGCGCGGCGGCATGCTCCGCCACTGGGTACAGCCCGCGGGGAAACCGTTCCGGATGCGGCGTCCAGAAGTCCGCATCCGCCGCGTAATAGCCCTCCCACACGCCCCCCAACGGACGCGCGGAATTCACCGTCGTGCCCTTCTGCCAGCCGTCGTCGATCTGTACCGTGTCCAGGCCAAGCGCTGCGGCGCGGTCGATCTCCTGCAGCACGAACGTCTCGCACACCCGCGCGTCCCTGTTCCGGTCTCCCCAGGTGTTGGAAAGCAGCAGCGCATGCCGCTGCCACGGTGCCTGCCAGCCCAGCCGGTAAAACGCACGGTACTGCTCCCACAACCGCTCTGCAGGCGCGGTGCCCAATACACACGTACATCCCACCGTTCCGGCGGGCGGCGCGCCTGCACAACCGTTTTGCAGTACACACAAGCAGTTCTCCGCCAGAAGAAACTGCGGGCCGGGCGCCGGCGTTATGGGCGCATGGCGGGCCGCAAGCAGTGTTTCTCCCGTCCGCGTGTCTTCCACGGTAAAGAAACTTCCGGACGCCTCTACACGCTCTGCGGGATAGACCGGCGCGCCCTGCTCCCACACAAGAGTGTCATGCACATCCGTTTGGTCCGCAAGGCGTATGCACCGCCACCGCAGATGACCGCGTGGCAGCGGCACGGCAGCCATAACATCCCCGGGCACGCTGTGCGCCGCCGCACGCGCGCTGTCCCGCTCTACGCCTGTCGCGCCGGGAACTGTCTGCTGAACAGCGGCAAACACCCCTTCCGGAGGAGCCTCCCATTCGGCCCATATCGTGAGGAACGGCGTTTGCGGATACAGCAAAAAACACCGGCTCACACTGCGCGCGCCCTGCCTCCAGGTGCAGCGCACGGACCAGTGCTCAGCACACAGGCCTGCCGCCTGCGGCCGGGCCTCCCATTCCGGTTCCCCGTCCGGCGGGGCCATGCAGGCCGGAGCCAGTGCCGCACCGTCCGCGCTCTGCCAACAAAAGCCCGTAAGGCGGTTTTCCACGCAGGCCAGCGCCAAACCCTCCGGCTCAAGCCTCCAGCATGTGCGCAGCGCGGCATTTTCCAGCACGACCTGCGTGCCCTCCGCCGTAAGGCGGCAGTCCTTCCATTCCAGGCGTATCATTCGGCGCAGCTCCCCTCCGGCAGCAGGTTGAGTCTCACCGGGCCCGGCTGCTCCACGTCCAGCGTGATCTCCCACAGGCCTGCGTGGCGCTGTTCCGCCGCCACGCCCAAACGGCAGGAAATGCGCATTTTACCCGGTGCAAGCGCCGCCAGAACTGCAGTACGCCCGGGCCGCGTACAATAAAGCTCCGCTTCCAGCCCCGCGTTTCCGGGCAGCCAACGCGCGCACTGTACAAAGACGTCGAAGCCGGTTGTAAGCGTTCCGGGTACGTAGTAGGCCGCAAACCACTGTGCCACGGGCGCGGAAAGGCCGCCAAACTGGTGCCAGCCCGCGCCCCGGCGGCTCTCGATCATAAAATGCTCGAAGCAATGGTAGGACGCCGCGCATTCATCCTGCCACAGCCGCAGGGCCGTATCCGCGATACGGAATGCGAAGCCGGTTTTGCCCGCATCCAGCGCCGCTTTGAAGAACATCCACTGGTATGGCATCCACACCGCGCCGTTCCAGTATCCGTCCCTGCGGTAATAGGGGGCGGACCGGTCCACTGTGGAAAGGCCGCAGGCGCTCCACAAATGCTCTTCGCTCGCCAGCTTTTCCCACAGGCCTTCGGCCTGCTCCGCAGTGCACGCGCCGGCAAACAGAGGTGATGCGCCGCCCAGCCCCATGTTATGGTTCACGCCGGAAGCGTCCCGCAAAAAGCCGGCAGCCCTTCCCTGTTCATCGTGCAGCACATACCCGAAGTATCCGGCGCCCTCGTCCCACGCGTGCTCCTGAAGCGCCCGGGTGAAACGCTCCGCATCCTTTTCCAGCCGGTCTGCGTCCTCCCCGTGGGCGAGCAGGTGCGCAGTATAGGCCAGGATGCGGGCGCACCGTACCGCGTGCGCTGTTGTGACCACAGGCGTGCAGCGCTTTTCCAGCCGCTGCTCATGGACGGCCTTTTGGGGCGGATAATCGTCCCAGCCGCCGGAATTGTAGAAGTAGTCCCATGGGCGCAGCAGGCCGCTTTGCAGGTCCGCCGTGGTGGAGCCTCCCGCCTGCCCGGTAAAAAATGCATAGTATTGCATCAGGCGCGGGTAACAATATTCGGCCAGTGCCCGGCTCTGCGTTCTGTTCAGCAGCTCGGCAAACAGGTAAAACTGCGCAGGCACCAGCGAGCCGTGGTGGATGAACGCGGCCTCGTCGTCGCCCGGCGGCGTGAGGTAGGCGTTCAGACAGTCGAACCCGCGCCGGGCGGAAAACTGTGCAAGCCCCATGCCGATGAAGCCCGAATCCCAGGTGTACAGGCTGTCCCACCAGCGTCCGGGGGTATTGTGGCGGATGTACTGTCCCCGGGTGTAAACGGGATATACCACATTGGTGCACAGCACCGCCCGCATCAGCTGCCCGCCGAGGGCAAAGGGCTCGCCCGCGGGCAGCATGGGCGCCGGCTCCAGCGCCGGTGACGCGGCCTGCCACACAGCCTCAAAGCTCTCGCGCTGCGCCCGCAGCTCCCGGCACAGCGCAGCCGCTTCCTCCGGCGTGCCCGCGCTGCAGACAGCGCCGTAGACCCGTTTCGACTGTCCCGCCGCCAGCGGGATGGGGCGCAGAAACACGTTGGTGAAATGTCCTTTTCCATCTCCGTGCAGCGTGGAGGAAACATGGTCGTGTACCGTTTCGCGCAGAAAAACATCCAGCTCGCTGTTTTCGATCTGCCGAACCTGCACGCTTTCATAGTCCCACAATACGCCATAGCACTCGCGGATGTGGGGATATTTCAGGGTGAGGAAGCCCTCTTTTTCGTACAATTCCATTTCCGGACATGCGCCGCTCCCCCGCGGCGTGACGCAGAACGCTCCGCTGTCCGCCGCTTCGCACAGCGCAAAACAATCCAGCTTGGCGCCGCCTGTGCCTGCGGCCGTCAGCGTCAGCGTGTGCGCGCCTGTCGCCAGCGGCCGGGACAGACAAATGCGCGCTACCTCCGGCTGCGGTGCGGGCGGCAGCTCCAGCACATCACCCGAGGAAAGCCTATATCCCGAGGCTGCGCTGTCTGCGTTGATATAGCGCACACACAGACAGGGCCTCTGCAGCGGCTGCTCCAGCGTGAACGTATAGGTTACAGCGTCTCCCGCGCCGCTTGGCAGCGGCTGGCCGAACGGCCCGTACCCGGCCGCACAGCCGAATCCAAGCCCCACGCCGTATCCGCCCGCAAAGCCCTCCACCGGCTCCTCGGCGCGGCGCATGCCGTCCCATCCCAGCCCGTCCGTGGGACGCGGCACGGCAAAGCGCAGGTCGTCATAGTCTTTGGCCAGCACAAAAGCCGCGTGCTCCGGCAGGCGCACTTCCGCGCCCGTCAGCGCAAACCTGCGGTAAGAGGGCACGGGGTCATGCGCGCTGGCCATATAATGCAGCACAAGATTCTGCGGCGTGTCTGTCCCGTTGCAGCATTCCACACGGACCAGACGGGTGTTTTCGCCCAGCGGCGCGAACGAAACGTCCGCGTATACGCGATCTTTCCATTCCAGCTCGTGCCGCAGCGTATAGCAGGAAAGGTCCGGCGCGGCCTTCCACACGTGATATCCGCTTTCAAACCGTACGTTGGGCACATCCACACGGCGGCGGTACAGCCCGGGAAATACGGCAAGGTCAAACCGGACGCCGTCGTTTGCGGCCGGGATATGGGAAATACCGCTGTACTGCTTTGTATACGGCCCCCACGCGGGCAGAGAAAGATCGTGGGTCTGATATTCTGTTTTCATTCTGTTCCCTCCCAAATGGCAAAAAAGCGGCGCGCCCATCTGCCGGAGCTCCGGCGGGCGCGCCGCTCAGGCGCCTGCGCGCCCGGCTTTTCGAAAAAACGCCTGCGCGCTTATCCCTTGACAGCGCCGATCATGACGCCCTTTACAAAGTATTTCTGCAGGAACGGATACAGGCACATGATGGGCAGCGTAGCCACCACCATGGTGGCATATTTCAGGCCGTCGCCGATGATCTCCACATCACCCGAGGAACCCGCCATATTGCTGATATCGCTCTGGATGAGTACTTCACGCAGCACCATCTGCAGGGGATACAGGCCGCGGTCGCTGATGTACAACAGCGCCGGAAACCAGGAGTTCCACTGCGCCACACCGTAGAACAGCACCATGACCGCAAGAATGGGGCCGGAAAGCGGCAGCACGATGCGGAAAAAGATGACAAGGTCGTTGCAGCCGTCCAGCGAGGCGGATTCCACCAGCTCGAAGGGAATGGTGGATTCAAAAAACGTGCGCATGATGATGAGATTGTACGTGCTGACAGCCGTTGGCAGAATCAGCGCCCACATCGTATTGAGCAGGTGCAGCCGCTGTACGATGAGAAACGTGGGGATCATGCCGCCGGTGAAAAACATCGTGAACACGAACACACCCATGAACAGATTGCGGCCGTAAAAATCCTTGCGGGAAAGCGGATACGCCGCAAAGGCGGTGAGCACCACGCTGATACAGGTGCCCAGCACGGTATATACGATGGTATTTCCATAGCCCTGCCAGATGCTGGCGTCCTTGAATACCTTTTCGTACATGGAAAACGTAAAGCCCTTGGGCCAGAACGATACCTCGCCGCGCAGCAGGGCCATGGGGTCGCTGAAAGAACCGCTGACGATATGCAGCAGGGGGAAAACGATAATAGCGCAGAACAGGACCAGGATCGCATAGATCACTCCGGTAAAAATGCGCTCCCCCGTACTCTCTTTGATTTTTGTCCTTTGTTTTGTCCGTTCCATTACCAGAGGCTCACCTCGCTTACCCGTTTGCTGATCTTATTGAACACGATGATGACGATGAAGTTGATGACGGAGTTGAACAGGCCCACCGCCGCCGAGAAGCTGTATTCGCCGCCCTCGAACGCGCGCCGGTATACATAGGTGGAAATGACGTCCGCCGTCTCATACGTGGCGGGGTTGTACATCAGCATGATCTTCTCGTAGCCCACGGTGAAGATGCTGCCCATACGCAGGATGAGCATCGTCATGATCGTTGGCAGGATGCAGGGCAGGGTAATGTGCAGCAGCTTTTTCCATTTGGACGCGCCGTCCACCGTCGCCGCCTCATACAGCGAGGGGTCGATGCTGGTGAGCGCGGCCAGATAGACGATAGAGCCGTAGCCCGCTGTCTGCCAGATATCCGAAAGCACATACACCGTCTTAAAGTATTTCGGCTCGGCCATGAAATGGACGGGATCCCCGCCGAACATTTGGATGATCTGGTTGAACAGGCCGTTGCTGGGCGACAGCATTGCATTGATGAGGCTCACCACAACGACGGCGGAAATGAAATGCGGCATATAGACGATGGTCTGTACGCCTTTTTTGAAATACTTGCTGCGCACCTCGTTCATCAGCAGTGCAAGGATGACCGGAATGGGGAAGCCCACCACGATGGAATACACGCTGATGCCCAGCGTGTTCTTCATCAAGCGTACAAAATATTCCGATTTGAAGAACTGGATAAAGTATTTGAAGCCTACCCATTTCCCTCCGGTGATGCCGAGGGCGGGCATGAAATCACGAAACGCGATCTGAGCGCCGTACAGCGGCGCATACATGAAAACGATATACCAGACAAACGTGGGCAGCAGCAGCAGATACAAATACCTGCTGCGCCAGATCTTCTTGCCCGCATGGCTCAGTCTGCCGTTTTTATCGGTGCGGGAGGGTCTCGCCTGTCTGGAGGCCACGGCGGTTTTCATAAATGTGTCCTCCTTCCAAAATAGGGCCGGGGCTCGCAGGCCCGCCGCCCGTCATACGGTGTTCGCCGGAGAACGCCGCGCACCCGGACATCAGGCGCGCGGCGGGCTTCCCGGTTCTGTTTCAGCTGTTCCAGGCGTCCAGGGCTTCCTGGTAGATGCCAATGACGTTCTCAATGCCCATTTCCTTCACTTTTGCCACATAGGTATCCCAATTTTCGATGGGTTCGCGGCCGGTGATGAATTTCATGACCATCTCGTCCACATAGGTCTCGATATCCGCCATGGCGGCACGGCGCTCGGCGTCTTTCTCAGATGAGAACGAAAGCGTGCCGGGAATCACATATTTGTTGGATTCCTCCAGGAACGGGATGATGCAGTTCTCCTTGGCCTCCAGCACGGCAGCATCGTCCAGCTGGCTGGTCTCGCTGAAGCACAGCACAGAGGGCATGGTTCCCTGCGCGATGGTGAACGTCCCCACCGCCTGTTTCGGGGAAAGACCGTCCGGGTTGTTCAGGATATAATCGGTAAAGATGGGTTCGCCGTCCTGCATGGTGTAATGCGTGCCCTCAATGCCCATGTTCAGCAGCATCTGGCCCTCGGCGCTGTACATATAGTCCAGCCATTCCACAACGCGGTCTACATTTTTGCAGGTGGAGGTGATGGTGGCGCCCACAACGGCGCGGGGGACAAGGTCGATGTTGGTGTGGATCTGTACGCCGGCCTCGCCTTTCGGCGGCTCGGTGGCGGCGACGTGGAAGCCGGGCACGGATTCCGCCATCGTGGCGTTCTGGGCGGCCAGCATGCCGCCGAGCGGGCCCGCGAAGGAGCCGACGATGTTCTGCGCCAGCTTCGCGCTGAAGGCCGAGTAATCTGTGGTGATGATCTCCTGGTCAATGTAGCCCTTGTTCCACATGTCGTTCATCCAAACCAGGGCTTCCTTGTATTTGTCCTCGATGGGGCCGTAGTGCACCTTGCCGCCGTCGGTGGGGTCGGTGTAGAAATCGTCCAGTACGCCCCAGGCCGTGCAGAAATTGCGCAGACGCTCAATTTCATAGGCGCTGAAGGGGATCTCATCATTTTTTCCGTTGCCGTTCAGGTCGGTGGTCTTGACGAGCGACCAGTAGTTTTCCCAGTCCTCGATGGTTACGGGGCGTTCCAGTCCAAGCTGGTCCAGCCAGTCGGTGCGGACGATATACGGGATGTTGCCCGAGGGCGTCTCATCCAGCATGGGAAGATAGTAAATGTTGCCGTCAGAGTAGGTGAGGGCTTTCTCCACGCCGTCGCGCTTGTCCATTTCCGCTTTCAGGTTCGGCATGCTGTTTTCAATGTAATCATTCAGCGGCAGGATCACGCCCGTTTCGCCGTATTTCAGCACATCCGTCACCGGGATCTCCATGATGACGTCGGGCAGTTCCGTTTCCATCATCACAAGGTTCAGGCGTTCGGTGTAATTTTCCTGCGGGGGATTGTCAAATTCAAAGTCGATGTTGAACATCTCACCCATCACCTTGAATACGTCCATCTGGTCCATGGCCACCTCATGGGAGGCCTTGCTGCGGAATACGCGGACTGTGATGCGTTCGCGCTCCGCGGAAGACGAGCCGCCGGCGGACGAAGCCGCAGGTGTTCCGGACGAAGAGCCGGCGCAGCCTGCAAGCATCCCGGCAGCCAGCGCCAGGGTGAGGGCTGCACTGATAATGCGTTTCATCTTTTTCATGTTGCTTTCCTCCATATGTAATGAAAACACGGTATAGGGTACTCTTTTCAGGCCGGACGGCTTACCCGTACGCTGTACGCCTCCTGCCTGCAGCCGCATGCCCGCCGGAGGGCGGAGCAGCCAACTGCTTACGAGGATACCACGGCAGAAACTCCAAAATCAATAGCTTTTTGTGTGTTTTGCCCAATTTTTATCCCAAAAATCAAGCATGATTCACATACATTTTATACAAAGATTTGATTTTTCTTCCTTCCGTCAGGGTCCGGAAAACAATTTCAGGCTTTTCTCCCTTGACTGCCCGGCGGCGGCGGCGCTATGCTGGATTTGTATACGGGCGGCGTTCGGTTCCGCTCTGCCCTCTTTATTTTTCATCACATCAATCAGGAAAGGATCTGTCCGTAATGGCAAAACAAATCACAGCGATCATCGTTGGCGCGGGGCATCGTGCGCTTCTGTACAGCTTGTACGCCCTGCAGAACCCGGAGAAATTCAAAATCGTCGGCGTGGCCGACCCGGACCCCATCCGCCGCAGAAAAACGGCGGAGATGCACGGGTTTGGAGAGGATATGTGCTTTGAAAGCGCCGAGGCGCTGGCGGAGCGCCCCAGGCTGGCCGATGCCGTCATCAACGGCACC
>NZ_JAFOIN010000044.1:0-3504 GCF_017421385.1 Ruthenibacterium sp.
AAAAACCGGACGACCACACAGAAATACAGCAGCATGCGCGCGGACAAGGCGCTGCCGGATTTTGACGGCGACCAGAAAGACCAGCGGAGCTGGACGCGCTGGATGGCGGAATGGCTGAGCGATGTGCGCAAAGCCTGCAAGCCGGGGGCTGTGCTGTGCGTGTTCATTGACTGGCGCATGGCTCCGTGCCTTTCCGATGCGATCCAGTGGGCCGGGTGGATCTGGCGCGGTCAGGTGGTATGGGACAAGATGACGAGCCGGCCGCAGAAAGGCCGGTACCGCCAGCAGAGCGAGTACATGCTGTGGGCGTCCAACGGCCCGCTTCCCATCGACCGTCCGGTGGGATGTCTGCCGGGCGTGTTCCGGTACACGAACCCGGCCAAACGCATCCACGTGACAGAGAAGCCGCTGCAGCTCATGCGGGATATCGTGCATATCTGTGTGCCGGGCGGACGTATCCTCGACCCGTTCGCGGGAGCGGGCACGACCATCCTTGCCGCTGTGCAGGAAGGGTATGAGGCAGTGGGCGTCGAAGTGACGGACGCATACTATAGGCTGGGCGGTGACCGTGTGCGCACGGCGCTTGCAGACGGTGACGAACGAACGGTGGAAGCGTCCAACGGAGAACAGGGCATCCAATTGGATGCCCAAAAGAGATGAACACAGAGATGGCAGGCATCCACATTGGATGCCTGCTTTCCTATTGAATGGATGGAAGGGATCTGAAACGAAAATGGAAAAAGCATTTGCATACATCTGTGCGGCACAGGACGCCGCGCCCCGCCTTCTGCGCAGATACTGCCACAAGGTATACGAATTGGGATATGTGCCCATCTGCCCGCGGCTGAGTTTGCCGCAGTATTTGAGCGAGGACGTGCCCGAAGAACAGCGGGCCATGAGCCAGATCAGCCAGCAGCTTTTGCGTCGGTGCCGGATGCTGGTGGTGTGCGGCGGAGAGATCACGGCCGCGATGGCGGGCGAGATCGGGGCAGCGGAAAAGCTGAAGCTCATCTGCACCACGCTGGACGGCCTTGCGAAAATCAGGGAGAACGAAAACCGGTATGTGAACTGATCGGGTGTGGAATAGAAAACGGACCGGTATCCGGTCCGTTCAGTTCTCTATTCCACTTTTTCAAACGCGCCCATTGGGCAGAACTGCATGCACTTCCCGCAAACGATACATTTTTCAGCATCCACAACGGGAAGAGAGAACGGCGTTTCCTGTGAGATGGCTCCTTTGGGACATACCTTAATAGATGGGCACACATGATTCTGCGGGCATTTTTGTTTGTTGACAAGAATTTTCATAAAGTCTCCTCCTTGCAGTACTGCTCTTTGATGGATTCGATCAGCGCGATGACGCGCGTGTCACTGATCCAATAACGCACATTCATCCCCTGTTTTTCCGAACTGAGGATCCCCGCAGTTTTTAAGAGATTGAGATGCTGCGAAAGCGCGGAAGCGGTAATATTCGGCGTGTGCCCGTGTATCTCGCTCACGTTTTTCCGGCCGTGCATCAATGCGCACAGGATCAGAAGCCGCTGTTCATTTGCCAGCAGCTTCAGCAACTCCGCGATCTTCTTTGCTTTTTCTTCCATGTGCAGCCACCTCTTTTCCGTGTTTGAGGATACAGATCCCCTGCGTCATCGTCCCCATGGGGCAGTACACACACCAGGACCTTGGCCGGAACAGGACCATGGTCACAAAACCGAGTACGGTAGAGGTGAGCATAACGCTGAAGAATCCAAAAGCGAATTGTGCGATCCACGGGGAGACCATATCGACCTCGGCCCATTGCCAGGGCAGCTTAAACACCCAGAGCAGCGTGACAGTCTGCTGCAGCGGCGCGCCGGTGAACACCTTATATGTGCTGAACAGCATCAAACCGAACATGGTCATGAAAAAAGCAAGGAACCCGTAGCGGAACCAGCGGCTACGCAAAAACTTCGGCGGAGGAGCGTTCCGGGAAAGCTTCAGTTTTTCTCCCAACAGTCCCAGCAGCTGTCCGCGCCCGCAATAACGGTTGCAATAGGCCTTCCCTCCGCCAAAAACTGCGATCAGGAGCGGGATCGTAAAGAACAGCATGCCCAGCCAGGCGAACAGGATGTTGAACAGACCGAGGCAAAGATAAAGGAGTTCGACGATCCAGAGGTAGCTATACCATTTTTTCTGTTTCACAGCGCAGCCCTCCGTTCGATGATGGAAATAACGTCTGCTGGACAAACTTTTGTACATTTGCCGCAGCCGACGCATTTGTCTTCATCCAGCCGGGCGGTCACGCCGGAAGCGATATACAGTGCGTCCCGTGGGCACACCGCGGCACAGCAGCCGCAGGCCACACATTCCTTGCCGATGCCGGCAACCTTGGGAGATCGTTTCATACAGGGTCTCCTTCACAAATATATTAGTAATTCAGGTATTACTAATATACTGTATGATGAAGTACTTGTCAAGTGTGACGATGAAACAGTTTCGATGGGAGGGGGGAGCGACTGGTTTGGCTAGCATAGCGCGTGGATATCCACGCGCATTTTGGGGCAGGCCCCAAACCCCTTGTGCTGAAAAAAGACAAAGTAGGTGAAGAAGCTGAAAGAAAAAATATTTGCTGCATTTGCAGCAAATGTCAAAACGATGGAAAGCCTGCGCAGGAACGAAGTAAAATATATCCCCGGTGTTTTGGGGCTCGAAAAGGTCATTGTCCTCAGCGCCGCGGACTACGAAAAACTGGCGGAAGATATCTCGCCGGAATATCCTTTTCTTAAGGATAACAGGACGTTGATGACGGCACAGCCGGGCGGGACGTTCCACTGCCTTTTGGTGACCGCGGAAACAGAACAAGAGGGCATGCTCTTTGCTCTGACGGAGAACACCCTGTATACAGGCCGTGCTCAAAATGTCCCAGGTATGGAACTGCAGGGGATCCCCGTGGAGCGGATAACATTGGAAAAGCCAAAGGCGTATCAGGAGCACGCGGTGTTTTTCCACAAGGCGCGCGGCCTTGACGATATCACGGGAAGGGACGTCCATCGTCCCATGCCGGAACGGCAGACGTCTTTCCGGGTGGAACTGGCCGTTGTGCTGAGCGATACGCAGTTCCGGCAGTTCAAAGAGTGCGGCCTTATGGAAGACCAGCTGTTTTTGTTTGAGAACAGCGGCAGGATGTGGTTCGATCCCGGCGAACTCTGCTGGCACTGCCTGCTCATCAAAGGGGAGAGCAGCAGGGATGGAATTCTCGTGGAGGCGGAAGGGTATGCCCACGCCCGGTACGCGGCCCATGTGCCGGACTGCGGCAGGCTGCGTTTGAAGGATGTGCCGGTACGGTATGAGCCTCCGGCGCGCAGGCCGGAGCACAGGAAAAGCAAAGGCAGGGATGAGGCGCGGTGAGGAAACGGGAGCATGTGATCCCGCTGCGTCTGAACAAAAAGGAGCTGGCATACCTTGAAAAACAGGTGGAGCTGAGCCGGATGCCGCGGGAGGAATATCTGCGCGCGCTCGTCATGGGCG
>NZ_JAFOIN010000045.1:0-8062 GCF_017421385.1 Ruthenibacterium sp.
AAAGCGCCGTTCCGGCGGAACGGCGCTTTTCTGGTTCAGTCACATTTTCTCCTCCGGCGTCGGCGCAGGCACAGAGGCCCCGGCAGCAGCCTGCGCCTCCAGGCGGCGGTGCACGCCCAAGCGCAGCAGCGCGTGCAGGATACTGCACACCGGCACCGCAAACAGCATGCCCGCAATGCCCCACAGGCTGCCGCCCACCGTGACGGCGGCCAGCACCCAGATGGGCGGCAGCCCAACTGAGGAGCCGACCACACGGGGATAAATGAGGTTGCCCTCCACCTGCTGGAGCACCAGCAGGAAAATCACGAAGATCAGCGCCTGCGTCAGGCTCTCCATCCCGATCATGAATGCGCCCACAATGAGGCCCACCCAGGCGCCGACGATGGGAATGAGCGCCGTAATGCCCACCAGCGCGCCGATCATGGGCGCATAGGGCAGCCGCAGCAGCGACATGCCCAGCCAGCACAGCGTGCCCAGAATGCACGCCTCCGTGCACTGGCCGGAAACGAATTTCGCAAACGTGCGGCTGGCCATATTGGCCACAAAGAACAGGCTGTCCGCCCATTTGCGCGGCAGAAACGCCACGCACACACGGGCCGTCTGGCTTTTCAGCTTCTCCTTGCCCAGCAGGATATACAGCGCGAAGATGAACGCCATGATGGCGTTGAACACGCCGCCCACGATGCCCGACAGCACCGATACCGTGCCGCCCAGCAGATTGCCCGCGCCTTCGGTAACGTAGCTCAGAAGCTTTTTGCCCGTTTCATTCCAGTCGATCTGCAGCGAAGCCAGCCATTGCTCCGCCTGCGGGAACCGGTCGGCCCCTTCCAGCGCCCACTTCTGCGCGGCCGTCAAAAACTCGGGGATGGCCTCTCCCAGCACCGCAAACGCACTCAGCAGCTCCGGCACCACCAAGGCGAACACCGCCGTCAAAATAACAATGATGGCCAGCAGCGAGAGGAGGATGCACAACGGACGGCGCAGCGCCGCCGCGCGTTTGTTTTTTGGATTCTTCAAAAGGTGCCGTTCAAAAAAGCGCATTGGGATGTTCAGCACGAACGCCATGCAGAAGCCGAGGAGAAGCGGCCACAGGATATTGAGCAGCCAGCCCGCCGCGTCCGCCAGCAGCGACAGGTTTTGCAGGGCCCAGTAAAAGAATATCGCCGCACCCGCGATGCCCAGGATTTTCAGTACAGTCAGTTTGTCCAGTTTCACAGGAATACTCCGTTTCTTTTTCATTCCGATCGTTTTTCAGATCCATCATACAGCATGAAGACGTGTCCGCAAAACAAAAACGCTGTAAAAATAACACGTCCGCAGCCGGCCGCAAAAAATAAGGACGGATCTTGTCCGCCCTCATTTTATCACGTTTTCAGTACCTCTACAAGCGCTTGGGCCAATGCCGCATGCGCGCTCCGCGTCAGGTGTATGCCATCCAGCGGATGCACTTCCACGCCGGGCACGCGCCCTGCGTCCAGAAAGCGCGCGCCCAGCTGCAAAACCACGGGCTCCAGTTCCTGTGCCAGAGCGGCAGCCTTTTCCGCACATCCGCCACCCAAAGCGTTGCGGAAGACCAGACTCTCGTATGCGGGCACAATAGGCGCAGGGCATACAGCCAATATATCGGGTTTATCACGCCATGCATCGGTATCGGCAGCCTTTTTCAACAGGCGTCCAATGCCCTGTGCAATGAGATAGGCATTGCATCCGAACCGTTCCTTCGTATCATTTGTTCCCAACATCACCACCAGTGTATCCAAGGGCGCATGGCTCATCATACAGGGCGTAAGGTAGGAAAGGCCGCACAGCCCTTCGGTGACGGGGTCGTCAAACACCGCGGTACGGCCCGGCAGGCCCTCCTCGATCACGGTCCAGCCCGGCCCCAGCAAAGCCTGTATACGGCACGGATATCTCTCTGTTTCCCCATAACGGCCGTCCCGCTCCGGGTCGTATCCATACGTGTTTGAATCTCCAAATACAAGTATACGGCGCTCGGTGATATTTTCATAATCCATCACAGTCACATCCCTTTCGTTCTGTGCTTACAGCAGCTTTGCTGAAATGGCTCCTGCCGTAGCCTCGCGGTTCGCCTCCGTCAGGGCGGGATTGGTGCGGCAATATTCATTGAACAGTACGTCGATGATGAACAGCAGACCCATCTTTGCAGCCACGGAACCGGATTGCAGCGGCCCCTCCTTGGAGCCGCACAGCAGGGTCACATCTGCCATCGCAGCGGCAGGCGACTTTGCAAAATGCGTCACCAGGATGATCTTTGCGCCGCGTCTGCGCGCCGGGCGCAGCACATCCAGCATATCCTTTGTCGCGCCGGAATAGGAAAAAAACAGGATCACGTCGTCCGGCGTGGAGAGCGCCGCGGCCATGGCCTGCATGTGGGAGTCCTCGATGCACTGGAACTGGGGTGCGGCTGTAATGAAACGCGCCCATGCCTCCATGGCAATGACCAGGCTTCCCCCCTGTCCGAAGCAATAGACCCGCTGTGCGGCGGAAAGATATTTCACTGCCAGGCCCACATTCTCCTCGTCGATCTGCGCCAGCGTCTGGCCAATGGCCGCCACGTTCGTGGCATACAGCTTTTTGCACATGTCGGTAATGCTGTCCTCCGGCAGGACCTTTCCATAGATGCCGACCTCGTCATCCGCCGCCGGGGCGCCGCTGGCCTTTGCAAGGGCCAGTTTGAAATCATTGTAACCGGAAAAGCCCAGCGTACGGCAGAACCGTGAGATCGTGGCCTCGGCTACGCCGCATTCCTCCGCCAGCGCCGTGATGGACATGTACTGTGCCTCCACACGGTGCGCAAAGATGTAGTCCGCTGCCTTCCGCCCGGATTTTGTGAGGTTGTTGTATTCGCCCGTCATCGTATCCAATACGTCCTTATATTCCACGGGGCGCCTCCTTTTCAGATTTAAAAAATGAAAATCTTTTTCATTTGTGCTTTCTTTAATTATAAGCATACGAAAGGAAAACACACAAGAGCTTTTCATCAAATTGTAAGAATTTGGCACGATGCACAAAAAACGAAAAGATTTTCATTACAAAAGCAGATTGAAAATGTTTTTCACAAATGGTACTATGAGGACGAAGCAGGACAGGACGCGCCCCGCAGGTACCGGTACGCGGTGCGCGCCGTCCCCAATATATCAAAAACAGGAGGACCACTATGAAAAAGCTGTTCGCCGTCGCTCTCGCGCTGGTTCTGTCCGTCGGCATTTTTGCCGGCTGTAATGCAAGCGGCACATCCTCTTCCGCACCCGTCTCTACGTCGGCCCCGGCCGCTTCTTCTTCCGCTTCCCCGTCGGACGATCCCACCCAGATGACCGCAGAGATTACCTGGTGGGCGTTCCCCACCTTTGGGCAGGAAAATGCCGATGATCCCGCCGGCACTTACGAGCAGAAGATCATCGAAGCGTTCAACGAAAAATATCCCAACATCAAGGTGAACCTCGAGACCATCGACTTCACCTCCGGGCCGGACGCCATCACGGCCGCCATCGAGGGCAATGCGGCCCCCGACGTGCTGTTCGACGCCCCGGGCCGCATCATCGAATACGGCAAGAATGGCAAGCTGGTGTCTCTGGACGATCTGTTTACCGATGAATTCGTCAAAGATGTGAATAACGACGCGCTGGTCAACGCATGCAAGGGCAATGGCACCGCCTACATGTATCCCATCAGCTCCGCTCCGTTCTATATGGTCATCAATCAGAAGCAGTGGGAAGAAGCCGGCGCTCTTGAGTTTGTCAACCAGGAGGGCGACCGCACCTGGACTACTGAGGACTTTGAAAAAGCGCTGAAGGTTCTGCACGAGGCCGGTGTGAATCCCGGCACACTGTTCTGCCAGGGCCAGGGCGGGGACCAGGGCACCCGGGCCTTCATCAGCAATCTGTACGGAGCCGAAATTGCCAATGCGGACATGACCGAGTATACCATGAACAGCGAAGCTGGCGTCAAGGGCCTGGAAACTGCGCAGAAGTGGATTCAGGACGGCCTTTTGGGCAACGGCGTTGCCTACAACGGAGGCAGCGATATCGAGCTGTTCAAGACAGGCAGCACCTCTTTTACACTTTGCTGGGGTACCTCCACGCAGCTTGTGAACCAGGCCACGCTGGATGAGAACGCTATCACCACGCTTTCCCTGCCGTTCCCCTCCGACGACGGCGTGCCCGCGCTGGAGTATCTGGTCAACGGCTTCTGTGTGTTCGACAACGGCGATGACACGAAAGCTGCCGCGGCGAAAGAGTTTATCAAATTTGTATGCGACGACGAGACCTGGGGCCCGAAGAACGTTGTGCGCACCGGCGCATTTCCCGTGCGCGCCAGTTTCGGCGACCTGTATGCGGGAAATGAAGAGTATAAGCTGCTGTCCGGCTGGACGAAATATTACGCTCCGTATTACAACACTATGGACGGTTTTGCCAACATGCGCACCGAATGGTGGAACATGCTGCAGGCTGTCACCAATGGCGACGACGTCACCGCTGCTGTAAACGCCTACGTGGAAAATTCCAACGCGGGTATGGCATAAACCGCAAACCGGACGCCGCGGTCCCGCTGACGGCGGGGCTGCGCGGCGGATGTGCGAAGGCGAACCGGACCGCATACAAAGGTTTGGTTCGCTTTCTGCATACCGCGGCCGCGCACAACGGCACATTTTTTCCGCACGGCCTCCCGTTTTCAAGGGCCGGCTCAACTGGTAAAAGGGGGAATCTTTTTTTATGGCGCACCGCAATCCGGGCAAGGCGGATGGACGCAGCCACGCACTGCGCCGCCACGACAATATCGTCGGTTATCTTTTCATGCTGCCGGCGCTGCTGTTTTTCTGCTGCTTTATCATCATTCCCATGCTCACAGGCTTTGTTACAAGCCTGTTTGATTACACCATGAAGACCCCGGTCTCCATGGAGACTTTCGTGGGCCTGCGCAACTACGCAGAGCTATTCACCACGCCCACGTTTTACCGTGCGTTGCTCAATACGCTGCTCATCGTTGTGGTTGCGGTTCCCACCGTCACCGCGTTTTCGCTGTGGGTGGCTTCCGCCATCACGCCGATGCACGAGGCACCGCGTTCGTTTTTTCGCTGTGTGTTCTATCTGCCCGCGGTCACGGGCACCGTGGCGGTCGTGGTCGTGTGGAAATGGATGTTCGATGCTTATAACGGTATTTTTAACTGGGCTCTCAAATCTCTGGGGGTCATCGATCAGAATATCATGTGGCTCGGCGATGCGCGTTTTGCCATCTGGTGCATTATCCTCATCCTGTTCACCACTTCGGTGGGGCAGCCCATTGTGCTGTACGTAGCGGCATTGGGCAACGTGGACCGATCCCTGGTGGAAGCCGCCGAGGTGGACGGCGCCACCAAGCTGCAGACCTTCTGGAAGATCAAATGGCCCTCCGTCATGCCTACGACACTGTATGTGGCCATCATTACCACTATCAACAGCTTCCAGTGTTTCGCACTTATCCAACTGCTCACTTCCGGCGGACCGCAGCATTCCACCGACACGGTGATGTATTACTTATATACCAATGCTTTCACGCTGTACCGTTATGGGTATGCGAACGCCGTAGGTGTGGTACTGGCCATTATCATTGCGCTGTTCAGTGTTCTGCAGTTCAAAACGATGAACACCGGCGTGGAATATTAAGGAGGGGGAAGCGCAATGGAAAAAAATAAAAAAGCCTATACAGTTTTTGCGTGGGCGGCGCTGTGCCTGCTGGCTTTCACCTTCATCTTCCCGCTGTATTGGATCGTGACCGGTTCGTTTAAGCTGCAAACGGCGACGGTTCAGCTGCCGCCTCAATGGTTCCCTGCGGAGCCCACGGCGGCAAACTATGTCAAGCTGTTTAAAAACCCGGCGGGCCTTTGGCTGTGGAACAGTGTGTTCCAGGCCGCCATGGCCACGCTGCTGACATGCTTTACCGCTTCGCTGGCGGGCTATGCATTGGCGAAAAAGCGATTTACGGGCGCAAAATTCATTTTTGCCATTTTCGTATGCGCTATGGCACTGCCAAAGCAGGTGGTGATGGTGCCCCTGGTGCGCATTATGGCGGCCATCGGGCTGTACAATACCTCATGGGCCGTCATCTTTCCCACGGTCGGCTGGCCGTTCGGCGTGTTTTTGATGAAACAGTTTTCCGAGACTCTGCCCTCCGAGCTTCTGGAGGCCGCGAGAATCGACGGCGCGGGCGAACTGCGCACCTTCTGGGATATCGTGCTGCCCATCGTCAAGCCCGGCGTAGGGGCGCTTGCCATCTTCACCTTCGTCAATACCTGGAACGATTATTTTATGCAGCTCATCATGCTCAAAAGCAGCGATGCCATCACGGTCTCACTGGGCATTGCCCGGCTGCAATCGGAGTTCGCGACGAACTACGGGCTGATGATGGCGGGCGCCACATTGGGCGCGGTACCCATCGTTGCAGTATTCATCTGCTTCCAGAAGTATTTTACGCAGGGCATCACGATGGGCGCCGTCAAGGGATGACGGCCGCCTGCATATATCCGGCGGCGGCGAGCTGTTTGCCCTGTGCCGCCCCATTGAGAGAGGAACGATTTGTATGAGAGAGCCTGAAAAATATTGCGGCGTCATCCCCGCGTTCTATGCCTGTTATGACGACGCGGGCGAAGTGAGCCCCGAACGGGTGCGCGCGCTTGCAGAGCATCTGATTCGAAAAGGCGTCAAAGGCGTTTATGTGGGCGGCTCATCCGGCGAATGTATTTACCAAAGCGTAGACGACCGCAAGCGCACGTTGGAAAATGTGATGGCGGTAGCCAAAGGGCGCATCACGGTCATCGCACACGTGGCGTGCAACAACACGCGGGACAGCGTGGAACTGGCGCGCCATGCCGAGAGCCTGGGAGTAGACGCCATCGCAGCCATTCCGCCCATCTACTTTCACTTGCCGGAATACGCCATCGCCGATTACTGGAACGCGATGAGCAACGCCGCACCCAACACCGACTTTGTGATTTATAATATCCCGCAGCTTGCGGGTGTGGCGCTGACGATGCCCCTGTTTGAGGAGATGCGCAAAAATCCCCGTGTCGCGGCTGTAAAAAATTCTTCCATGCCGGTGCAGGATATCCAGATGTTCAAGGCTGCGGGCGGCGAGGGCTTCGTGGTGTTCAACGGTCCCGATGAACAGTTTGTGGGCGGGCGCACGATGGGTGCGGACGGCGGTATCGGCGGCACCTATGCAGTGATGCCGGAGCTGTTTTTGAAGGCCGATGCGCTTTTGCGAACAGGCGAGGTTGAAAAAGCCTGTGCCGTCCAGTATGATATTGATGCGATCATCTACGCCATGTGCGCCTGCCGCGGTAACCTGTATGCGGTAATGAAGGAAATTCTTCGCCTGCGCGAGGGCCTGATTCTGGGAGGCGTGCGCGCGCCGCTGCCGGGCCTCGGGCCTGAAGATATGCCCCAGGTAGAAAAATGCGCGGCGATGATAGACGCGGCCATTGAGCGCGCTGCCGCTTTATAACGCTCCCCCTTCCAGTCCCGGACGCAGGGCACGGGCGGCGGCCCTGCCCTGCACCGGGGCTTTTTGTATTGGGAACGCCCTGCACACCAGGGTTCATGAACCGCACACGAAAAAGCCGGTGCCCGGTGGGCTGCGGCGCTTATTGAGCGGAGAAGCCGCAATGCGGACTTACAGCAACGGCGCATCTGCGCCGGAACGGCAAGGAGTGAACAAATGAAAATCTCATGTATCGACATCGGAGGGACATACATCAAGTCGGGCGTGCTGGAGGACGGCGTGCTGACAGACGTAGAGGAAACGCCGACGGACGGAGGCGGCGGGGCGCGGGCGATGCTGTCCCGCGTGGCGCAGCTTGTGCGGCAGACGCCGGGCGTGGAGCGTGTGGGCGTCTCCACCGCCGGCGAGGTGGACGCCCGGACGGGCGTTATCCGCCTGAGCGACAATATCCCCGGCTACACGGGGCTGAACCCGCGGCAGATCCTGGAGGGGGAGCTGGGCCTGCCGGTGGCTGTGGAAAACGACGTGAACGCCGCGGCGGCGGGAGAATTCGCCTTCGGGGCGG
>NZ_JAFOIN010000046.1:0-30869 GCF_017421385.1 Ruthenibacterium sp.
CAGGAGAGCAGCTGACCATGCCAAACTTCTAAAGTGCCCGTTTACGGGCGGCAAGTAACGGAACTTTCGCGGCTGGCAGACCGTACTTGCGCGACGTGACGCGCGTGCTAGTATTCTAGGGCTATGCCCGCATATGAAAAAACCCCGGCTTTGCCGGGGATATTTATTTGCGGCAGATTTTGCATGAACGCAACGAGTTCTTGAGCCATAAGCTTATGATGGATAAAAAAATAGCATATGAAAAAATATTTATCGTCCGCGTGCAAAAACAGGACAGATATTGTAAAATATAAAGGTAAAGAATTTGGTGCCTCAAAAGCAGCAGAGTTTTCGGCAGAAATGCGGCATTGAAAATGGAAAGTTTTGAAAACACACCCCCAAAATGGGCCCTGAAGCGCGAACAGATTTGAGGCATGGCAGTTATCGCGGAAAAATCCAACTTTTGCAGCGGGAGGATAACACATGTGTACGGCAGCGACCTATAAAACGAAGGATTTTTATTTTGGACGCACATTAGACTACGAATTTTCGTATGGGGAAGAAGTCGTAATAACGCCGCGCAACGAGCCGTTTCCTTTTCGGTATATGGCGGGGATGCCGCACCATTTTGCTGTTATCGGTATGGCTTGTGTTGCACAGGAGTATCCGCTGTATTACGACGCGGTCAACGAAAAAGGGCTGGGCATGGCAGGGCTGAACTTCGTGGGAAATGCTTGTTATGCGGCGTCTCCGGCGAAAGGAAAGGATAATATCGCTGTATTCGAGTTTATTCCTTGGGTCCTGGGGCAGTGCGCCACTGTGAAGGAGGCCGGCGCGCTCCTTGCAAAAGCCAATCTTGTGGGACTTCCGTTCAATGAGCAGATGCCGGCAGCACAGCTTCATTGGCTGATCGCCGACCGGGAAGGGGCCATTACGGTCGAATCGGTTCGGGAGGGGCTCAGGATTTATGAAAATCCGGTTGGCGTCCTCACCAACAACCCTCCTTTTGAACAACAAATGTTTGGGCTCAACAATTATATGCGTCTGTCTCCGAAAACACCGGAAAATTTATTTTCTTCCGAATTGCCGTTATCCGCATACAGCCGCGGGATGGGCGGGCTCGGGCTGCCGGGCGATTTATCCTCTCAGTCCCGTTTTGTCCGGGCCGCTTTCACTAGGATGAATTCCGTTTCCGGCTGTACGGAAAAGGAGAGCGTCAGCCAGTTTTTCCACATTCTCGGCTCGGTCGAGCAGCAGCGCGGCTGCTGCGATGTGGGAGATGGAAAATATGAAATAACGCTTTATACTTCCTGCTGCAATGCAAGCAAAGGCATTTATTATTATACGACTTATGAAAACCGTCAGATCACTGCTGTGGATATGCACCATGAAGCCCTGGCCAGTACGGGGTTGGTGCGCTATCCTCTGATTCAGGAGCAGCAAGTCAAAATGCAAAATTGATTTTCTCAGGCAGATAACTCGGAAAATGTATGATGAGGCCGTTCTTGTTGTGTATGAAACAGCGATTTGCTATACTGGTTTCCGGGGTGTTTTGAGTTCGCACGATAAGAGAGGAGCGAGAATGCGCGGTGAAGAACGTCAATCTTTTGATCAAACCCGCCTCCAGCCTGTGTAATCTGAGATGCCGTTATTGTTTTTATGCGGATGTTTCGGACAACAGGGAAGTGAAGAGCATGGGCGTGATGTCCCGTGAAACCGCCGGGGCTTTAATTGAAGCAGCTTTTGCAGCAGCGGATGAGCACGGAGCGGTGAGTTTTGCGTTTCAGGGCGGCGAGCCTACGGTGGCCGGGCTGGACTTTTTTCGGGATTTCGTAGCGATGGTAAGCGCGTTCCGGCCGCTGGACCGGCAGGTGAGTTATGCGCTTCAGACAAACGGCATGGCGCTGAATGAGGAATGGACGCATTTTTTAAAGGAAAACCAGTTTCTGGTGGGCCTCTCTGTGGACGGGTATCGGGAGCTGCACGACCATTACCGCGTGGACACAAAAGGGGATGGCACATACGGGCGTGTGGCTAAGGCGCTGGCATTGCTGCAAAAATTTGAAGTGGAGACAAACCTGTTATGCGTCGTGACGGGGCAATGCGCGAAGCATCCGCAGAAAACATATGCCTCAATGAAAAAGCTGGGAGTGCGCTATCTGCAGTTTATTCCATGTCTTGACCCTTTGGAGGAACAGCGGGGCCGCGCAGTATATTCATTGACGCCAAAACTGTATGGAGATTTTTTGTGCGGGTTGTTTGACCAATGGTACCGCGACTGGGCGGAAGGACACTATACCAGCGTGCGCTTGTTCGATGACTATGTTCATCTTGCAATGGGGGAGCCGGCAAGCACCTGTGCGGCTTCGGGCGGCTGTGGCAGCTATTTTGTCGTGGAAGCGGACGGAGGTGTTTATCCCTGCGATTTTTATGTGCTGGACCGATGGCGGATGGGCGACGTACATACAGACAGTCTGAAACAACTGGCGAACGATGAGACGGCTTCCGAATTTTTACGGCAGGGGCGGCTTCGCCCGTCCCGGTGTGCAAGCTGCAGATGGGTGCCGCTGTGCAATGGGGGATGCAGACGCGACTGGACAGGCGGGGCGGACGATACGGAAAATTATTATTGCGAATCGTTTCGGCGCTTTTTTGAATATGCCGCAGATCGCATAGGTGAGATCGCCTGGCAGGAGCGCCGGAGCAGAATGCGGTAAGCGTTTCTCCCGCAAAAATGCAGAAAAATCCAGAACGGCAAAAAAAACACTTGACAATTTTCCGATATTTGGGTAATATAGTAAAGCACCATTTGCTTGGAGAGTTGGCTGAGTGGTCTAAGGCGCACGACTGGAAATCGTGTGTACCCTTTAAAGGTACCTAGGGTTCAAATCCCTAACTCTCCGCCAGAAAAACGCACCGGAAGCTGAAAATGCTTCCGGTGCGTTTTGTTTTGTCTTTGGACAAAAGGCTGGGCCTTGTTTACGCATTATTCATGATTTACAGTAAAATTGGAAAACTATTCGATGTATAGTAAATCATAAAGCGCCGGTAGGGTGCGAAAAGGAAAGGATGTGCTCGCTTTGGCAAAGCGGATGTATTACGGCGGAACTGTGCTTACAATGGAGGACATTTTGTATGCGCAGGCGCTTTTGGTGGAGGACGGCGTGATCCGCGCCGTGGGAAGCGAGGCAGAGGTGCGCGCGGCGGCGGGACGGGATTGTGAGATGGTCGATTTGAAAGGCCATACGCTGATGCCGGCGTTCATTGACGCGCACAGCCATTTTTCCGGCTGTGCCAACGCACTTTTGCAGGTGCCCCTGGGCGAGGCCGTCAGCTTTGACGAGATCGAAGAACGTATCGCGGCGTTTATCCGCGATAACCATATTTCAAAGGGGAAATGGGTCGCCGCTCAGGGTTTCGACCATAACGTTCTTCGGGAAAAACGTCCGCCGCGCAGAGAAGTGCTGGACCGTGCCGCTCCCGACAATCCGGTGATTATGGCTCACCAGTCCGGCCATACGGGCGTTTTGAACACGCTTGCGCTGGAACGGCTGGGAATCACGCCGGATACACCTGTGCCGGAGGGCGGCATGATGGAGGTCGCGGACGGAAAGGTGACGGGCTACATGGAAGAGACCGCTTTTCTGAATTGCCAGAGCCGCGTTCCAATGCCGGCGCCGGAGGACCTGATGGGCGCATATCTGCGCGCGCAGGACGGCTATGCGCGGCGTGGCGTCACCACGGTGCAGGAAGGAATGATGATACCGGCGATGGAACCGCTGTACAGGCAGCTGTGCGCGGCGGGTCTGCTGAAGCTGGACGTGGTGGGATATCTGGATATCACACAGGCGGACGGCATGCGAACGGCGCTGTCCGAACACATCGGACAGTACAGCGGCCGTTTTAAGGTGGGAGGCTACAAAACTTTTTTGGACGGCTCACCTCAGGCACGCACCGCGTGGCTGCGGGAGCCGTACTGCGGTGCAGAGGAAAATTATCGCGGTTATCCGCGTATGAGCAACGAAGAACTGGCCGGGTATGTGGACCGAGCGCTGGACGAAAATATGCAGTTGCTGGTGCATTGCAACGGAGACGCCGCCTGCGAACAGTATCTGCGCGTGTATGGGGAACGCCTCAGGGCTCGCGCTGCGTCCGGTAAGCCTTGCCGGGCAATACGTCCCGTTATCATCCATGCGCAGATGCTTGCGCCGGACCAACTGTCCCGGGCGGCACAGAACGGGATGATACCGTCTTTTTTTGTGGCTCATGTATACCATTGGGGCGACGTGCATCTCGAGAATCTCGGACCGGAACGCGCGGCGCGCATCAGCCCCGCGGCCTCTGCGGGCGCACAGGGCCTCCGTTATACGTTCCATCAGGATGCACCCGTTATCCAGCCGGACATGCTGGAGACTGTATGGTGCGCAGTGAACCGCGTTACAAAGCAGGGGACGGTGCTGGGGCCGCAGGAGCGCGTTCCGGTCCTGGATGCTCTGCGCGCCGTGACCATCAATGCGGCATACCAGTATTTTGAGGAAGGAAGCAAAGGAAGCCTGCGTCCGGGAAAACGGGCGGATTTGGTGATTCTGGAGGAGGACCCATTGAAGGCGCTTCCCATGCATCTTCGTGATATCCGTATTCTGGAGACGGTCAAGGACGGAAAGACGATCTACCGTACAGACATCTGAATGCAGCACAAGCGGCCCGCAATATGCGGGCCGCTTTCCAATGGGCAAAACATAGCGAACGCGCCTGTCCCGCGGCATGCCGCCGTGTCCCCTGCCATACAATGTAGTATCGCATACAAGGAGGGCATACAGATGTTTGGTATCATATTCAGCTTTGTCGCAAGCCAGATTTTATATTTCGCACTGCACCTGGAAAGCAGCAGTTTCCCGAAGCCTCTTTCCGCGCGGGACGAGATCGCAGCATTCGAGGCGATGAAGAACGGCGACATGGCGGCGCGGGATAAGCTCATCCGGCACAATCTGCGCCTCGTGGCGCACATCGTAAAAAAATACTACGCTTCTTCCACAGACCAGGAGGACCTGATCAGCATCGGAACCATCGGCCTTATCAAGGCGGTGAACAGCTTTGACAATACCAAAGGCGCACGATTTGCCACATATGCAGCGCGCTGCATTGAAAATGAGGTGCTCATGCAGTTCCGAGCGGGTAAAAAAAGCCAGAACGACGTGTCTATTCAGGAGCCCATCGACAGCGATAAGGACGGGAACAGCCTGACACTGAACGACGTAGTGGCCGATACCTTCGACGTGCACGAGGACTACGAGCGCAAGGAGGAGACCGAGGCGCTCTACCGTGTGGTGAACCGCCTCTCCGGCCGGGAACGGCAGATCGTCATCATGCGCTACGGCCTTTCGGGCACGCAGCCGCTGACACAGCAGCAGGTGGCGGATATCCTGTACATCAGCCGCAGCTATGTATCCCGCATCGAGAAAAAAGCGCTGGAAGAGCTGCGCGCAATGATGCGAAAAGGAGCGAGTGCGGGAAAGGGTTGAAATGCCGCCGCTGCAAATTTTGAAAAAGAAGGGAGAAAAAAGTATTGCAACGCGCGCGCATGTCTGGTATTATAAGTAAAATGTAAAGAGAGGTTTGGAACATGCGGCAGCTTTGCGCACAGCTTCATACGGCGCTTATCCTTCCCTGCGCGGCGTTCGGCTGCACGGCGGGGCCGTATATTCTATTCTTTCCTTCATAACAGAAAAGGCATTTTCCGTTATCGGCGGCGATAAGGGAAATGCCTCTTTTTTTGGCCGCGCGGCCTTTACACCGTACATGGTGTTTGGAATAGAAGGCATTTGATTTGAGGAGGAAGTATCAATGAGCGAAGAGACCAAAAAGATCGAGCTCGGCAGGGAAGGGCTGTACGACGCCCGTAAGCTGGGCGTACCCAAGATGCTGGTGCTGGGCGTGCAGCACACATTCGCCATGTTTGGCGCGACGGTGCTCGTGCCCATTCTGACGGGTATCAGCGTTTCCACGGCGCTGCTGTTCGCGGGCATCGGAACGCTGCTGTTCCATCTGCTGACAAAGGGCAAGGTGCCGGCGTTCCTCGGTTCCAGCTTTGCGTTCCTGGGCGGCTATGCTGCTGTGGCCCCGCTGGGTGCAGATGGCACCCCCAGCGAGATGCTGCCGTATGCGGCGGGCGGCATCGTAGTATCCGGGCTGATCTACGTGATCCTCAGCGCTCTCATCAAAGTGTTCGGCGTGCGCAAGATCATGCGGTTCTTTCCGCCGGTCGTCACCGGGCCCATCATTATTTCCATCGGCCTGATCCTTGCGCCCAGCGCCATCACGAACTGTCAGTCCAACTGGCTTTTGGCATTTATCGCGCTGGCCGTCATCGTGGTATGCAACATTTGGGGCAAGGGTATGGTGAAGATCCTGCCCATCCTCATCGGTATCGTGGTCTCTTATATCGCTGCACTCTTCATGGGCGAGGTGGATTTTACCGCCATCCAGCAGGCCGACTGGTTCGGCCTGGCCATCCATACGGGCAGCATGGCCAAGTTCAGCGTCAGCGCCTGCATCACCATTGCGCCCATCGCACTGGCCACCATGATGGAGCATATCGGCGACATTGCAGCCATCAGTGCCACCTGTGAGCGTCCGTACCTGTCCGACCCCGGCCTGCACCGCACCTTGCTGGGCGACGGCCTTGCCACCAGCCTGGCGGGTTTCTTCGGCGCACCGGCCAATACTACATACGGCGAGAATACCGGCGTGCTGGCTTTGACGAAGGTGTACGATCCCCGTGTCATGCGTATCGCTGCGTGCTTTGCCATCCTGCTCAGCTTCTTCCCGAAGATCGGCGCAGCCATCCAGACGGTGCCTTCCGCCATCATCGGCGGCATCTCCTTTGTGCTGTACGGCATGATCTCTTCCGTGGGTGTGCGCAACGTCGTGGAGAACCAGGTGGACTTCACAAAATCCCGCAATCTGATCATCGCGGCCGTCATCCTGGTCTCCGCGCTGGGCTTCAACAGCGTGGGCGGCATCACGGTGCCGCTTGGCGCATCTTACAGCTTTACGTTGTCCGGCCTTGCCATCGCGGCCATTGTGGGCATTCTGCTCAATGCCATTCTGCCGGGCAACGATTATGAGTTCGGCACGGACCTGAAGGGCGACACCGCCGTGAACTTCGAAGTATAAGCGAAACTTCTCCGCATCAGTTCCGAAAATAAAAAGTGCCTCCGCAGCGGCCTTATGCCGCAGGCGGGGGCGCTTTTTATTTGTATTACAGCATTTCTTTTTTGATGCCTTTTTGCAGAATGGCGGCGTAGTCGATGTAGCTGAAGATATCCGGCCCGAAGGCGGGTGAAAACTGAAGCAGTTCGTCCAGGGAAAGTTCCTCGATGCCTTTCTGCGCGTCCTCACAATAAATAACGATCTGTCCCACGATGCCGTGAGCGTCGCGGAAGGGAACGCCGTGCTGCACCAGATAGTCCGCCACTTCCGTGGCATTCAGAAAGCCCTTTTTCACCGCGGCCTCCATGGCCTCTGGCTTTGCCTGCAGCGTACCGATCATGCGCTCCATCATCATCAATGAAGCTGTTACCACGTCCAGCGCATCTGCAAAGGAGTCCTTGTCCTGCTGCATGTCCTTGTTGTAGGCCAGAGGCAGACCCTTCATCGCACACAACAAGGCCATCAGGTCGCCGTAGACGCGGCCCGTGCGCCCGCGTACCAACTCCGCGCCGTCCGGATTTTTCTTCTGCGGCATGATGCTGGAGCCCGTGGTATATTTGTCGTCCAGCACCACGAAACCAAATTCAGCGCTGCTCCAGAGGATGAGCTCCTCGGCCAGACGGGAGAGGTGCATCATTAGGATGCTGAAATCCGAGAGTACCTCAAGCACAAAATCCCGGTCGGACACGCCATCCAAAAAGTTTTTGCATGCGCCGTGGGAAAAGCCCAGGAGCTGAGCGGTATAGGAGCGGTCGATGATATGGGTGGTTCCTGCCAGCGCGCCGCAGCCCAAGGGGGATTCATCCATCACATCCACGGCATTCAGCAGGCGTTTTTTGTCCCGCAGCATCATTTCACAGTAGGCCAGCAGATGGTATTTGAACGTTACCACCTGCGCGCGCTGCAGATGAGTGTAGCCTGGCATCATCCACGGGTTTTCCTCTGCAACACGCTGCAGCGTGGCGCAGAAGGTGTCGATAAGAGCGGCCACATGATGTGCCTGCTGCTTGACGTACAACTTCATATCCACATTGCACTGGTCGTTGCGGCTGCGGGCGGTGTGCAGCTTTTTGCCCACGTCCCCTACGCGGCGTATCAGGTGAAGCTCCACAAAGGTATGCACATCCTCGTATTCTTCGGTGTAAACAAGCTGCCCGGCCTTGAAATCGGCCAGGATGGCTTCCAGGCCTCGGGTGAGCGCCTCTCCCTCGGCGGAGGTGAGCAGGCCGCATTTTACCTGCATGGCCACATGGGCAAGGCTGCCCTGGATATCTGGCTCCACCAGCCAGCTGGTGCGCCAGCACTCGCTGTTGAAATGCTGCATCAGCGCGTCCTCATCGCCGCGGAAGCGCCCTCCCCACAATTTGGTTTCATAGGTATTCGGCATATCGTATTTCCTCCTGTATATTGTGTTTTATGTGCGGCGCATCCGCGCAGATGTTCCGTTCACGGTTCCAGTCCCTCGTATACGCGCGCCACGCGCGGAGAGAGGAAGCTGTAAAAATATACGCCTTCCACATGCATGAACTTGCCGAGTTCCTGGATGGGCATGGCTGCACCCCCGCTGCTTTGCCCGAAAAAGGTGACCTCGTCTCCTGCGCGGCAGGGAATATCAGTCACATCCACGAAGCATTGGTCCATGCAGGTAGCCAGAAGCCGGGCTTTCTGTCCCCCCACCAGCAGCGGGCCGCCTGCTTCCGCCAGAGGATAGTAGAGGCCGTCGCCGTAGCCCACGCATACGGTGGCGACGCGGGTGCGGCGCGGCGCTGTCCAGGCTGCGTCATATCCCACAGTATCTCCGGCCTCCACAACGCGCAGGTTCGTTACCGAGGCGCGCCAGCTGCAGGCCTCCTGCACCGCACCCGGCGTTCCGGGTGTGAGCGGTTCGGCCTGATTATCCATATACAGCCGGCGCCCGATGCGTACTGCGTTGCAGAACGAGGCGCGGAACCAGTCGCTGCCGCCGCTGTTGCACATGTGCTTCTGTGGCGGATCGATGCCTGCGGCCTGAAGCTGTGCCAAAGCCTGCTGATAAAGTTGAAACTGCCGGTAGGCCGTAGGGCTTTCTTTTGTCTCGCCCGTGGAAAAATGGGAGAATACCCCCATTGTGCGCACATGGGGACAGGCGGCCAGCGCGGCGGCCAGCGCGCCCAGCTCTGCGCCGGGCTTTGCGCCGGTGCGGTTCAGCCCGGTTTCAACTTTGATCTGTACTTCGGCGCGTTTTCCCTGCGCGGCGGCCAGTTTTTCCAGTGCATACACAGTGGACGGATGGAACACGGTGAGCTGCAGCCCATACTCGACCGCAGCCGGGAATAACCGCTCCGGCACGCCGCCCAGTACCAGAACGGCAGGAGCGGACAATCCGGCCTGCCGCAGTTCAACGCCCTCACACACCTGCGCAACTGCGATGGTGCGCACGTTCGCGTAGGTGCAAAGCGCTTTGGCAATGGGTACAGCACCCAGGCAGTAAGCATTGTCCTTCAACACAGGGATGCATTCCACATCCGGCCCGATATCCTCTTGAATGCTTTGCATATTATTAATGATCGTCTGCAAATTTACGCTAAGATAAGAATTGCATAAGGTTGTATCAAGCATTTTTACCGCTCCGCATCTTTGTTTGAGAATGTATATATAGTAGCATGATTAAAGAATAAATGCAAATATATACATAAAATAAATTCAATTTTGTATAAATATGCTTATGAAGGCGTGCACGGAGGGTTAAATGCTGTGCAATGTGCAGAAAAGAAACAAATCGCATAAAAATTCGTTGACAATGAATAGATATGCGAATATAATAATGCCATGGAAGCCGCCGGAGGGGCGGCGCACAAAATGGGAACAAGAGAGGGAGCATGGGAGTTATGAAAAAGATATTGGCATTTGCAATGGCAGCGGTTCTGATGTTGGGCCTGGCGGCCTGCGGCGGTTCGGGCGCATCCGCTCCGGCAAGCTCGGCGGCGGGCAGCGCGTCCGCGTCCTCCGGGGCATCCGGCCAGGACTCAGCAGGCGGGACGTCCGTTGTGGAGGAGATTCAGGAAAAAGGCGTCCTGACGATGATGACGGCCACGGGTTTTCCGCCGTTCGAATATCTGGGCGAGGACGGCAAGCCGGCCGGTGTGGACATCGACCTGGCGCAGTTGGTGGCCGATGAGCTGGGCGTGGAGCTGGAAGTGCTGGATATGGACTTCAACCTGCTGATCGAATCGCTGAAAAGCGGTAAGGGGCAGCTCATTGCAGCGGGTATGACGGCTACGCCCGAGCGCGCGGAGCAAATTGATTTCTCCATTACTTATACACTGAACGGATTGATCCTGCTGGTGCCGAAGGGCAGCGATATCAAGACGGCCGACGACCTTGCGGGAAAGAATATCGCTGTGCAGGAGAGCACGACCGCTCACATCTACGCACAGGAAGAGCTTGGCATTGAACCGCTGGCGTTTAAAAATGCCAATGAATGCGCTACGGCTGTGATGGGAGGAAAAGCGGACGCGGCCATCCTGGACAAGGTGCCTGCGCAGACGCTGGCAATGGCGAACCCGGATGCACTGGAAACTGTGGAGCAGCTTCTCACCGAGGAGGAAATGGCCATGGGCGTGGCCAAGGGCAACGAGGACCTGCTGGAGGTCGTCAACAGTGTGCTGCAGAAGGCGATGGACGACGGCACAGTGGAGTCGCTGACGGATAAGCATCTGAAGATCTGCGCAGAGGGCTGACGTCCGGAGGGCAGGCGGAAAATGCGCACGGCCCGCGCTGCGCGGGCCGTGCAGCTTTCGGGAGCATGCGTCAGAGCAAATAAGGAAAGGGGCTATCCCTCCGTGGAAAATTTTTGGAACGACTTGAACAAGCTGCTGAGCGATTTTTATAAGGTGACGGTGTACAAAGGCCGATGGGTTCAATATCTCGAGGGGTTGGGGATGACCATAGCGCTGGCGGCGCTGGCGTGCCTGATCGGCGTGTGCATCGGCGTGCTGGTGGCGCTGGTGAAATATTATGCCGGCGGCAAAAAGAGCTTTGGCTGGAAAACAGTAAATGCCGCCTGCGGTATATATGTCACGGTCATCCGCGGCACGCCCATCGTCGTACAGCTCCTGATCGCCTACACAATCCTGTTCAACGGCAGCTTTGAGGCCTGCGTGTTCGCCTTCGGCGTCAACTCGGGCGCTTATGTGGCAGAGATCATCCGGGGCGGCATCGCTTCCATCGACCCCGGACAGGCGGAGGCAGGGCGAAGCCTCGGGCTTTCCGAGGGCGCGACGATGCGGCTCATCGTGCTGCCGCAGGCGGTCAAAAATATTCTGCCCGCACTGTTCAACGAGTTCATCGCGCTGCTTAAAGAGACCAGTGTGGCGGGATATATCGCCGCGCGGGATCTGACGAAGGTATCCGATTCCATCCGGGGCATCGCGTTCAACAGCGCGCCGCTGTTCATTGCGGCGGCCATTTATCTGCTGCTGGTGGTAGGCATGACAGCCATTCAGAAAAAAATGGAACGGAGGCTGGCGCAAAGTGATCGAGGTTAAAAATCTGCAAAAGGCCTTCGGCGGGAATATGGTGCTCAAGGGCGTGACGGAGACCATTGAAAAGGGCGAAAAAATCGCCATCATCGGTCCGTCGGGCAGCGGAAAAAGCACCTTTCTGCGGTGCCTGAACAGGCTGGAGGAGCCCACGGGCGGAGAGATATGGTTCGAGGGCAAGGACATCACCGCAAAGGACTGTGACATCAACCGCATCCGCCGGAAGATGGGTATGGTATTCCAGCATTTCAACCTGTTCCCGCATCTGACGGTGAAACAGAATATCACGCTGGCGCCCGTCAACCTGAAGCTGCAGACACCGGCAGAGGCGGATGAAAAAGCCATGCGTCTGCTGGAGCGTATCGGCCTGGCGGACAAAGCGGACGCCTATCCAAACAAGCTTTCCGGCGGGCAGAAGTAGCGCATCGCCATCGTACGCGCGCTGGCCATGGAGCCGGAAGTGATGCTTTTTGACGAGCCTACCAGTGCGCTGGACCCTGAGATGGTGGGCGAAGTGCTGGACCTTATCCGCGAACTGGCCCGGGAGGGCATGACAATGGTCATTGTGACCCACGAGATGGGGTTTGCGCGCGAGGTATCCACACGGGTGCTGTTTATGGATGACGGATGTGTGATGGAGCAGAATGAGCCGCACGCGCTGTTTGCATCCCCGCAGAATCCGCGCCTGAAAAGCTTCCTCTCCAAGGTGCTGTAACGCGGCAGCGGTATTTCCCCGGAAAAAGGCCGGGCACAAACGCCGGAGTCCCGGCAGACGATATTTGCAATAGGAGCGAACGAACATGGAAAAGCAGAAAAAGCAGTACAAAAAAGTGGTGCTCGCCTATTCCGGCGGGCTGGATACCTCCATCATCATTCCCTGGCTGAAAGAGAATTACGGCTGCGAGGTCGTTGCCGCCGCCGGAGACGTAGGGCAGGGAACAGAGCTGGACGGACTGGAGGCCAAGGCGCTTGCCACCGGCGCCAGCAAGCTGTATGTGATGGACCTTGTGGACGAGTTTGTGGAAGACTATATCATTCCCACGGTGCAGGCGGGGGCAAAATACGAAGGCACCTACCTGCTGGGAACCAGCTTTGCGCGCCCGCCCATTGCGAAGAAGCTGGTAGAGATTGCCAAAAAGGAAGGCGCGGACGCTATCTGCCACGGATGCACGGGCAAGGGCAACGACCAGGTACGCTTTGAGCTTGCCATAAAAGCCTTTGCACCGGACCTGGGAATCATCGCTCCCTGGCGCGAATGGGACATCAAGAGCCGCGAAGAGGAGATCGACTATGCAGAGGCGCACCATGTGCCGCTGAAGATCAACCGTGAAACGAATTATTCCAAGGATAAAAACCTGTGGCATCTTTCCCACGAGGGGTTGGACCTGGAGGACCCTGCAAACGAGCCGGATTACGCAAAACCGGGGTTTTTGGAGCTTGGCGTCGCGCCCGAGCAGGCGCCCGACACGCCCGCCTATATTACCATTCATTTTGAAAAGGGCAAGCCCACCGCGCTGGACGGCAAGGCCATGAAGGCCAGCACACTGCTGAAAGAGCTGAACGCTGTGGGCGGCGCGAACGGCATCGGCATCATCGACATTGTGGAAAACCGTCTTGTGGGCATGAAAAGCCGCGGTGTGTACGAGACGCCGGGCGGCACCATCCTGTATTTTGCCCACGAGCAGCTGGAAATGCTGTGCCTGGACAAGGAGACCGCTCACTATAAGGCGCTGGTGGCGCAGAAATTTGCCGATATCGTTTACAACGGCCAGTGGTACACGCCCTTGCGCGAGGCGTTGTCCGCCTTTGTGGACAAAACGCAGGAGAATGTGACCGGTGATGTGAAGCTCAAGCTGTACAAGGGCAATATCATTCCGGCGGGAACTACATCTCCGTACAGCCTGTACAGTGAGGATCTGGCGACCTTCGGCGAAGATTCGGTATATGACCAGGCGGATTCCGCGGGCTTCATTCATCTGTTCGGCCTGCCCATTACCGTGCAGGCCAAGCTGAAGGAAAAGCTGGCGGCGGAAAAGGAGTGAGCCGAAGATGTTCAGCCATGTGATCGTAAAAACGCCGTGCACCGCAATGGTGCACGGCATTACCGGCCACCCGGAGCTGGGTGCTCCGGATTATGAAAAAGCATTGGAACAGCACAGGGCATATATTGAGACGCTCCGGCAATGCGGCGTAGATGTAACGGTACTGCCCGCAGACGAGGCATATCCGGACAGCTGCTTTGTAGAGGACGCCGCGGTGCTGACGAAATACTGCGCGGTGATCACAAATCCCGGCGCACCCAGCCGCAAGGGCGAAACGGCAGCCATTGAGCCGGCAGTGGCGGAATTTTATCCGCCCGACAAAATTTTTCATATAAAAGCACCCGGTACGCTGGAGGGCGGCGACGTGATGATGTGCGGCGATACCTTTTATGTAGGGCTCTCCGGGCGCACCAACCCTGAGGGTGTGAAGCAGCTGGCGAATATTCTGGAACCGTTCGGCTGCAAGGTGGTGGGCGTACCGCTCACCGAGGTGCTGCACCTGAAAACAGGCGTGGTTTATCTGGAAAACGGTGTGATGCTCACCGCGGGTGAGTTCTGCACAAAACCTGCATTTGAAGGATATACGAAAATAACCGTCCCGAAGGACGAGCCGTACGCAGCAAACTGCATTTGGGTGAACGGAAAGGTCATTGTGCCGGAAGGGTATCCCAAGGTATTGAAGGCGGTGCAGGCGGCGGGCTATCAAACCCTGACGTGTGATACTTCGGAATATAAGAAGATAGACGGCGGGCTCAGCTGCCTTTCGCTGCGGTTCTGACAAGGCTTTCTCCATCCCCGGCAGCAGTTACCATAGCCTGCTGCCAAGTGCATAGCAAAACGGCGCGCTGCACAGGCAGCGCGCCGTTTTGTTTGAGTGTGAAAATATTTGAAGGAGAACGGTCAGAATCAGTCTTCGCCGCCGATGATCTTGGAGAGATCGGCCTTGGCGTCGTCGCGGCGCTTGCCGAGATCTTTTTCCATCTGGGCCAGTGTTTTCTTGTCCAGATTGTAGATAACACCGTAAGCAATCAACTGCAGGACAGCACTCAGCAGATATGCACCGGCTGTCAGATAGCGCATATTGGTAGCAACCTCGATGGTCTGGTTTGCACCCAAGGCAGCGTTGTAACCCAGCCATGTGGCAGCCATAAGGCCAAGAGACGGTCCAATGCCCTGCGCCAACTTGCGGAAGAAAGAGTGCAGTGCGTAAGTAGTGCCCTCGTTGCGGGTGCCGAACTTCCATTCCTCGTAGTCCATCGCGTCGGCCATCAGAGACCAGCTCACGCACTGGCCAATGCCGCCGCCAATGGCATTCAGAAGCTGGCAGACAACAAACAGCGCCAAACCCTTGCCGTCCGGAGTGATGGGCAGAATAAACATCAGGATATAGGCCAAAACGCTGACACAAGCACCGATGGTAATAGCTTCCTTCTTGCCGATTTTGCTGACGATTTTGCCAACAAAGGGGATGAACAGGAACAGGCCGACATAAGAAAGCATGCCGATGATACCGGAAATACGAGCGTTTTTAAAATAGGATTGGAACATGATTTGAAGAGCAGTTTGAGCGCCGTACATACCGATGAACAGGCCGACAGGGGCCAGCGTGGCGCCCACTGCCGCGCGGTTGCGCAGGAAGTGGCCGGTAGCCTTCAGCGGGTTGAACTTGGGCGCGTCTTCCTTCAGCGTGACCTGCGTATCCACACGCACGACGGTGTTGCGGATCATAAACTGGAAAGCGATGAAACCAAGAATGCCCATGACGAGCGCGATGATGAAAATACGCTCACCCAGCAGATTGTTGCTGGCATCATAAATCAGCATCGGCAGAATAACAGAAGCAGAAATACTGCCGACCATGGAACCCACGGAACGACCGGTGGAAAGCTTCGCACGCTCGACCGGATCAGCCGTGATCAGAGAAAGCATGGAGCCGTAAGGAACGTTGGCAACGGTGTAGAACGCATCCCACAGGATATAGCCGGCCACGAACAGAATGCACTTTACAACGTAGGGAGCGCCTGTCCAGGGCACGAAGCACAGAGCGCCGGCCACCAGCAGGCCGACAGAACCGGCCCAGATGTAGGCAAGGAATTTGTTGCGCTTGTACTGACGCTTGTCCGCGTCGACCATCGCGCCGATCACAGGGTCGTTGATCGCATCCCAAACCTGCACGAGCAGCAGAAGGGAAGCCATCAGGATGGAATCGATGCCCATGTACTGCGTCCAGAAAATGGTGAGCGTGCCTTTCAGCGCGAAGCTCATGTTACAGCCGAAGTCGCCTAAGCCGTAAGCAAGCACATCGCGAAAGCCGAATTTGCGGTAGCCCTTGGCGTCTACCGCGGCGGTTTTAGTCGCCATAGATTTACTCCTCCTTGCGGGCCGGAGCCCTGATTGATGAAAGCGTGGAATATCACGCTTGTCACTATTCACATATTAACACGGAATGAAAAACTTGAATTTGTGAATATTGTGTTAATAATTGCAAATGTTGCGTGAATAGTATTTTGGACATACATTTGTTCTAAAAAGCAAAAATAAATACTAAAAATAGTAAAAACTTTTCTCTTGACAATTGGTGAAACAAAGAAAATGCGATTTAACGGTTTCTTAACGCTGCGCTTGACGGCCGTAAGTTTGCAATGCTTTCAGGTTTTGAAAGCGCTTTCCCGAGGTGTGCAAAACTTGCCTGACAGAAAAAGCGGTTTAATACAAAACACGGGAGTAGAATTTTGGGAAAAAAGGTTGTAGAATGAATATCAGGGCGGGCGGATATGCTGCGCCCGCAGAATGTGCAGTCCCCCATGCACCATCCGACGGGACGGGTGAGGGGAGAACTTTTATTACATTGTATAAGGGAGAGGATTATTTATGGCAAACCGCATCGTACTGAATACGGTGTCCTATCACGGCAAGGGCGCGATCGGGAATATTGTCCCCGAACTGACGGCACGCGGCTTTCAAAAGGCTTTTGTGTGCTCGGACCCGGATCTCATTCGATTCAATGTAACCAAAAAGGTGACGGACCTGCTGGACGCAGCGGGCTTTGCCTATGAGGTATACAGCGACATCAAGCCCAATCCTACGATTGAGAACGTTCAGACAGGCGTGGCCGCGTTCCGAAAGAGCGGCGCGGACTGCATCGTAGCCATCGGCGGCGGTTCCTCCATGGACACCGCCAAAGCCATCGGGGTCATCATCGAGAACCCGGAATTTGCCGATGTGCGCAGCCTGGAGGGCGTAGCGCCCACGAAGAAGCACGCCGTGTTTACCATTGCGGTGCCGACCACTGCGGGTACTGCCGCTGAGGTGACCATCAACTACGTCATCACCGATGTGGAGAAAAAACGCAAGTTTGTGTGCGTGGATACCAACGATATCCCCGAGGTTGCGGTCATTGACCCGGATATGATGGCAAGCATGCCCAAAGGCCTGACAGCCGCCACGGGCATGGACGCGCTGACGCACGCCATCGAGGGCTATACCACAAAGGCGGCATGGGAAATGACGGACATGTTCCATCTGAAAGCCATTGAGCTGATCGCCAGGCATCTGCGCGGCGCTGTGGAAAACACAGCCGAGGGCCGCGAGGGCATGGCGCTGGCGCAGTATGTGGCGGGCATGGGCTTCTCCAATGTGGGCCTGGGCATCGTACACAGCATGGCGCACGGTCTGGGTGCGCTGTATGATACGCCTCACGGTGTTGCCAACGCGATCATCCTGCCGGTCGTCATGGAATACAACGCGCCGTACACGGGTGAAAAATACCGGGAGATCGCCCGCGCCATGGGGGTGGAAGGCGTGGACGCAATGACGCAGGAGGAATACCGCAAGGCCGCCTGCGACGCTGTGCGCAAGCTGGGACAGGATGTGGGCATTCCCGCAGACCTGAAAGCCATTGTGAAGGACGAGGACGTGCAGTTCCTTGCCGAGAGCGCCTTTGCGGATGCGTGCCGTCCGGGCAACCCGCGCGACACCAGTGTGGAGGAAATTGCCGCGCTGTACCGCAGTATGATGTAAAACAGAGCCGCCGCGGCGGCTGCCGGCCCGGGGCATACGCTCCGGGCTGTTTTTTTGTCGAAACCGTAAAAGAAACGTCGTTTCTGTTTGACTTTGGGCGTGTTCCGGGATTATACTGAAAGAGTTGAAGCCCTGCGCCTTGGGAGGGGTGCGGGAGGCGTTCAAAACAAAACGGAAAGGGACAGGGTGCTATGAAGTTTTTTATCGACACAGCAAACGTGGAGGACATCAAAAAAGCCAACGATATGGGCGTTATCTGCGGCGTGACGACGAACCCCAGCCTGATTGCAAAAGAGGGGCGGGATTTCGGTGAGGTCATCCGTGAGATCGCGTCCATTGTGGACGGCCCCATCTCCGGCGAGGTAAAGGCCACCACCGAGGACGCGGCGGGCATGATCGCGGAAGGTCGTGAGATCGCGGCGATCCATCCGAACATGGTGGTGAAGATTCCCATGACGGTGGAGGGCCTGAAAGCGACCAAGGTGCTTTCCGCAGAGGGCATCAAGTGCAATGTGACGCTGATCTTCAGCGCGAACCAGGCACTTCTGGCTGCGCGCGCGGGCGCGGCGTACGTCAGCCCGTTCCTGGGCCGTCTGGACGACATCAGCATGCCGGGCATTGATTTGGTGCGCACCATTGCGGATATGTTCGCCATGTATGACGATATCCATACGGAGATCATTGCGGCCAGTGTGCGCAACCCTGTGCATGTGACGGACTGCGCGCTGGCGGGCGCGGATATCGCCACGGTACCGTACAGTGTCATCGAGCAGATGACAAAGCATCCGCTGACGGATGCGGGCATCGCAAAATTCCGGGCCGACTACGAAAAGGTGTTCGGAAAATAATTCAAGCCATACAGACGGGGCCGCGGCTGCGGCCCCGCCTTTTTGTTTCTGCTTGTAAAAGTTGCGCCGAAATGCAGAAAAAACGTGGCGCACAGGCGCATATCCTGCTACAATAAAGAAAATAAGTGCGGATGGGGAAAAGGGGCTGTCCGCGAAGGAGGAAGCATTTATGCTGCAGGAACTGAAAATGAAAAGTCTGAAGGGACACGCTGCGTCGATCATCATCGCGCTGGCTCTGGCGGCGGGGCTGCTGTGGGGGACGGGCTTCGGCGCATTCAAAGCCATCGGCGGCCCGAAGCCGTTGGACTCTTTGGATGTGTCCGAGCTGAAAGGGCAATACGTGGAGGCGGAGGTATACCTGATCTATGACTGGTATGCCTATACAGAGCGCACCAATACATCCACAAACCGCTCTACTGTCACAGAGAAGGAATACATTATTCCGGTAGGGGATGCGGAATATATGGGCCTTGCGGTGGACGCCGGATATATCAGCACAGCGGATGATTTGCTGGATGCATCCTATGAACTGCTGACAGGCGCCAGCCAGACGCCGGGGGAAAGCTTTACGGTGCGGGGGACCATTCTGCCGCTGTCGGGAGAGTCGCTGGATTTTTACCATCAGGTGGTCGGCTATGACGACTGGACGGCCGAGGAGCAGCAGATGTTCCTGCCGTTGGTGCTGAAAGCGGATTACCTGGGCAGCATGGACCAATCCGGTACCTGGCTGCTCACGGCAGGCGCGGGCGTGGCGCTGTTTGCGGCGGTCTGGATGCTGGCGGGTGCGCTGACGGGGCGGTACCAAAAATGCATCCGGGCTTACTGCAAGGCAAGCGAGAGTCCGGAAGCGATGCTGGAACAGCTGGAAACGTTCTACCAGAGCACTGAGCCTGTGAACGGAGTGCGTACAGGCCGGTGGATGATGTTCGAGACCGGAGGCAAAACGACAGTACTGGACGCTGAAAATGTGGCGTGGGCGTATATGCGCACGGTGCAGCACCGCACCAACGGCATTCCCACGGGCAAGACGCACGGCCTGGTGGTGCGCACGCGGGATAAGAAGATGTATGAGATATCCATGAAAAAACAGGACATGGTATACGAGACGCTGGACGCAGTGCAGCGCGCGATGCCGCATGTGGTAGTGGGTTATACGGCCCGGCTGGAGCAGATTTACAATACGCGCCTGGAGGATTTTGTGCGCCTGCCTTACGACGAAGCGCTGCGCGCCGAGCTTTTCGGCACGCAGACTGCCGCGGAGCCTTATGATTCCTGAAAAAAGAAAGATGTTCGGCTGTACGGCCCCTCCGGAGAGGGGCCGTATATTTTTTGCAAAATCGGTTGACAATAATACTAAATAGGTATAGTATGAATACAGACCCCCACCCCGGGGGAGAGGTTTTAAGAGAGGGAACGAGATGGTAAAACAAAAATACAACGTCACGGGCATGATATGCTCGGCGTGCAGCGCCCATGTGGAAAAGGCGGTGCGCGGCGTGCAGGGCGTGTCGGAAGTGTCGGTGAACCTGCTGACGAACAGTATGGTGGTAGAGAGCGATGCGCCGCTGAAGCAGGATGTGATCGTCAAGGCGGTGGAGCATGCAGGCTACGGCGCGTCGCCTGCAGACGGCCGGGGGGCGGGCCCCGCCGCAAAGCCGGGGGGCGCGCCCGTGCAGAACCCCATGCAGGCGCAGCTGAAAAACATGCGCATGCGCCTGTGGGTCTCGTTTGCCTTCCTGGCGCCGCTGATGTATGTTTCCATGGGCAGCATGGCCGGCCTTCCGCTGCCGGGCTTTTTGACAGGGCATGAAAACGCCGTGGGCTTTGCCCTTACACAGCTTTTGCTGACTCTGCCTGTGGTGTATGTCAACCGCAAGTATTACGAGGTGGGGTTCAAGACGCTGCTCCGGGGAAGCCCGAATATGGACAGCCTGATCGCCATCGGCTCCACTGCGGCGCTGGTATACGGCGTGTTTGCCATCTACCGCATCGGCTATGGCCTGGGCGTGGGGGACCATGCGCTGGTGTCCCAATATCACATGGATCTTTATTTCGAATCGGCGGCGATGATCCTCGCGCTCATCACGCTGGGCAAATATCTGGAGACCAGGAGCAAGGGCAAGACCAGCGAGGCGATCACCAAGCTGATGGACCTTGCGCCCAAAACAGCCGCCGTGGAGCGCGGCGGGATGGAGACGGTGATCCCTGTGGAGGAGGTCGTTGTGGGCGATACCGTGCTGGTGCGGCCGGGCCAGAGCGTGCCCGTGGACGGCGTGATCCTTGAAGGCAACACGAGCATCGACGAGGCGGCCATCACAGGCGAGAGCATCCCCGTGGAAAAGGAGCCGGGCAGCACCGTGATCGCGGCCACCATCAATAAAGCGGGATTTTTCAAGTTCCGTGCCACCAAGGTGGGCGCGGATACCACGCTGGCCCAGATCATCCGTCTGGTAGAGGACGCAAGCTCCAGTAAGGCGCCCATTGCAAAGCTGGCGGACAAAATTTCCGGCGTGTTCGTGCCGGTGGTCATCGGCATTGCTCTGGCGGCCTCCATCGGCTGGCTTCTCGCCGGGCAGACGCCGGAATTTGCGGTCTCCATCGGTATCTCCGTGCTGGTCATTTCCTGTCCCTGTGCGCTGGGTCTGGCCACGCCCGTGGCCATCATGGTGGGCACGGGAAAAGGGGCGGAAAACGGAATCCTCATCAAATCCGGCGAGGCGTTGGAGACGGCGCACAGCATCAACGCCATCGTGCTTGACAAAACTGGTACAATAACAGAAGGAAAGCCTGCCGTTACGGACATTCTGCCCGTCGGCGCGTTGGCGGAGAATGAACTGCTTGCGCTGGCCGCCGGCCTGGAGCGGCAAAGCGAGCATCCGTTGGCACAGGCCGTGCTGGAGTGCGCCGCCCGGCGCGGCGTGCAGCCCTATGAGGTGACGGATTTCAAGGCGGTGTTCGGCAAGGGCATCGAAGGGCGGTATGCGCGGGAGCTTTATTTCGCCGGGAATGAAGCCATGCTGGCGGAGCGCGGTATGGCGCTGCCTGCCCCTGTGAAGCAGAAGCTGGACGCGCTGGCCGGCGAAGGGAAGACCCCGCTGCTGTTCTGCGGCGAAAAGACGGTGCTTGGCGTTATCGCCGTAGCGGACACCGTCAAGCCTTCCAGCGCCGCAGCCATTGCGGACTTAAAGCGTATGGGCATTGATGTGACGATGCTGACGGGCGACAACCGGCGTACTGCGGAGGCCATCCGCCGCCAGTTGGACATCCCCCATGTCATTGCCGAGGTGCTGCCGCAGGAAAAGGAGCAGCATGTGGCGGCTCTGCAGCAGCAGGGGAAAACCGTCGCTATGGTGGGAGACGGCATCAACGACGCGCCGGCGCTGGCCCGCGCGGATGTGGGGATCGCCATCGGCGCGGGCACGGACGTTGCCATCGAAAGCGCCGATGTGGTGCTGATGAAAAGCGACCTTGCCGACGCGGTCACGGCCATCCGGCTGTCCAAGGCCGTTATCCGCAACATCAAGGAGAACCTGTTCTGGGCTTTCTTTTACAACACGGTGGGCATCCCCGTCGCGGCGGGGCTTTTGTACCTGCCGTTCCATCTGCGGCTGAACCCGATGATCGGCGCCGCGGCCATGAGCCTTTCCAGCGTGTGCGTCGTAATGAATGCACTGCGGCTCAAGCGTTTCAAAGCCCATCCGGCGCATGCCGCCGCGGAGCAGGAGGCGTCCTTTTCGCCTGTGCCCGCCCAGCCGCGCGCCGAACGGATAGAATTGCCTCAAAATGAGAATATCAACAAAAACGACAGGGAGGAAAAACAAATGAAGACCATTACACTGATTATCGAAGGTATGATGTGCCAGAACTGCCGCAGCCATGTGGACAAGGCGCTGAACGGAATTTCGGGCGTTGCCGCGAATGTGAGCCTGGAAGAGAAAAAGGCCGTATGTACTGTGGAGGACGGCGTGAGCGCCGATACGCTGAAGGCCGCCGTGGAAGATGCGGGCTACACCGTCATTTCGGTGGAATAAGCCGTGCGGGCGGATAAGCAGACGGTCACGCGGCTGCTGAAAACGGCGCGCGGCCAGTTGGACGGCATCCTTGCCATGGTGGAGAACGACCGTTACTGCGTGGACATTTCCAATCAGGTGATGGCCACGCAGTCCATCCTCACCAAGGCGAACAAAGAGATCTTAAAAGCGCATATCGGCGGCTGCGTGCAGGAGGCGTTTGAAAGCGGAGACCCGGCCCTGCAGGCGGAGAAGATGGACGAAGTGCTTGCGCTTGTCGATAAGCTGGGGCGCTGACGGATGCGGGGAGAAGAAGCAAAAGCCGCCGCGGCGCGGGCGTGGCGGAGCGACAAAAAGCTGTATCTCGCACTGGGAGCGGTGGGCGCGTTTCTGCTGGCGCTGCGCCTTGTAATGCGCAGCCGCGCCGCATCGGACTTCATCGTGCACAAGATCGTGCAGCCATACCACCGGGCAGTGGGATGGCTGTGTGGTTTTGCGCCCTTTTCTGTGGCCGAGCTGTGCTGGGCCGTGCTGGTTTTGTTCTGCATCTGGTATGTGGGCCGCACGGTGTGGCTGTTGGCGCGTGGGCGCGGACGGCGGCTGGCAGTGCTGTGGAGGCGTGCGCTGGGCGGCGTGCTGGTGGCACTGAGCGTTTACACGGGCTTTACGCTGCTGTGGGGCCTTACTTATTACGCGGAAACGTTTGAAGAACAGGCAGGCGTAACGGCCCGGCCCGTAACACTGGACGAGCTTGAGACCACAACGCGCCTGTTTATGGAAAAGCTGAATGCGGCGGCGCCGTTGGCGCCTCACGCCGCGCCGGGCGTGCTCTCCGGCGATACACAGGCTATTTTTGACGCATCCGGCACATTGTACGACGCATTGGAGCAGCAGTACCCGTTTTTGTCTGTTTCCGCCGTCAGCCCCAAGCCCATGCTGTTTTCCCGGGTGCTGAGCGCGCTGAATTTTACAGGTTTTTTCTTCCCGTTCACCGGGGAGGCGAATTTGAATGTAGATTCGCCCGAATGCCTGCTGCCTGCGACCATTGCCCATGAATTGGCGCATGTGCGCGGCGTCGCTCCCGAACAGACGGCCAATTTTGTGGCCATCCTCGCGTGCGACACCAGCGGCGACCCGCTGTATGCGTATTCGGGTTATCTGTTGGGGTATATCCATCTTTCCAACGCGCTGTACGGTGCGTCTTATGAAAAATGGCTGGAGATCGCGCAGCAGGTATGCCAGACGGCGAACGAGGATATTCTCGCAAACAACGCCTATTGGCGGCAGTTCGAGTCTCCGGTGTCCAAGGCGGCGGACAGCGCTTATTCGGGATTTCTGCAAAGCTACGACCAGGAGCTCGGCTCCAAAAGCTACGGCGCGGTGGTGGACCTGTTGGTGGCCTATTACGGCGGTATGTAAAAGTTTGCCGCCGGCGGTTGACAGCTTCCGTCCTTGCGGCGCGCGTAAAATAGAATACAAGAGCCCGCTCCGGGAACGGCCTTACGCCTGTACCCGGAGCGGGCTTTCTGGTTTGAATCGGCGGAGAAAATGCGCATCACGGCGCGTCTGCGCCGGGTTTCTGTGCCGCCTCCGCCGCCTTTTCTGCAAAAAACTTGTCCCGTTCGCGGAAATAGCACTGGGGACACAGCGATTCGTACTGCACATTGTTTTCCATGTCAATGGCCACCTGTGCGCCTTCAAACACAAATTTTCCATTTACCTTGCGGCCGTTGAACATTGCCTTGCGCCCGCACTGGCAGATGGTTTTCATCTCTTCGATGTTGTGGGCAAGCTCCAGCAGACGGGTGGAACCGGGAAAACCCTGCAGGGAAAAATCCGCCCGCAGGCCGTAGCAGATGACCGGCACGTTCAGCGCCACAGTCACCATGAAAAGCTGTTCGGCCTGCCATGACGTGAAAAACTGGCTTTCGTCCGTCAGAACGCAGGCAAGAGGCCCGTTTTTTGCAATATCCGCGCGCACCAGCGCCAACGGGTCCATATCCGGCCGCACCGCGATGTCAACACGCCGCTCCACACCCAGGCGGGACATCAGCTTTTCGCCGCCTTTGGTATCTATGGAGGGCTTCATGATAAGCACGCGCATGCCGCGCTCTTCGTAGTTGTAGGCTACCTGCATCAGCGCGGTGCTCTTGCCGCTGTTCATGGCGCCGTATCGGAAATATAGCTTTGCCATTTGGTAAGACCGTCCCTATCCTGTCGTTTTAATCGTTGCGCACACGGTAGCCCAGGCTCATCAGGCTGTCACCCAGGTGGACGTTCTCCACCGTGATACCCTCGTAGTCCACCGAGAGGTCGTAGTGGCTGAAGTTCCAGTAGCCCTTTACACCGGCCTCCACCAGCGTGGGGGCTACGGCCTTCGCGCCCGCGCGCGGGATGCAAAGCACCGCTACGTCCGGGTGGTGTGCGGCGCAGAAAGCGGCCAGCTCGGCCACGTCCTGCACCATCACGCCGCACTGCAGCTCCCGGCCGATCTCGTCCGGGCTTTTGTCGAATGCGGCCATCAGGTGATAGCCCCGGGCCTCGGCGGAAAGATAGCCGGATATGGCGCGGCCCAGACGGCCTGTACCGATGAGCACTGCGTTGAGATTCTTTTCACTGAACAGCAGCTTGGATATCTCGCTGAGCAGCACATCCACATGGTAGCCGATGCCCTGTTGGCCGAAACCGCCGAAGCAGTTGAAATCCTGCCGGACCTGTGAGGCTGTGGTGCCCATCATTCGGGCAAGCTCACTGGAAGACACCTTCACGATGCCGTTGTTGTGCATGTCCGAAATATAGCGGTAGTATTTCGGCAGCCGCTTGATGACGGGAAGGGAGACTTTATTCTGGTTTTGCGCCGCCATTGTCTTCACCAACTTCTTTTCGTCTAAATTAAAGGGTCTCGATGGTGCGCATCACGTAATCGCCGAACTCGGTGCAGGTGCAGCCGGTGTCGCGGCCCGTGACGGTGAGCGCCTTTTCCGTGAACATGCATTTGTCCAGCGCGGCGGTGAGCTTGTCCGCCTGGGCCTGGTAGCCGATGTGGGACAGCAGCATCACGCTGGCGCGTAGCATGCTGCACGGGTCCGCATACTGGGCGCGTCCCTCCTTCACCATGCGCGGCGCCGAGCCGTGAATGGCCTCAAACATGGCGTAGCGCTTGCCGATGTTGCCGCTGCCCGCCGTGCCTACGCCGCCCTGGAATTCGGCCGCTTCGTCAGTGATGATGTCGCCGTACAGGTTGGGCAGCACGAACACCTGAAAATCGGTGCGGCGCTTTTTGTCCACCAGCTTGGCCGTCATGATGTCGATATACCAGTCGTCCGTGGTGATTTCAGGGTATTTTTCCCCCACGGCCTGGCAGAGCTTCAAAAACTTGCCGTCCGTGGCCTTGATGATGTTGGCTTTGGTAACGATGGACACGCGGGTTTTGTGGTTTTTCCTGGCAAAATCATACGCAAGCTCTGCAATGCGCTGCGTGCCGTCAGTGGTAGTGATGGTGAAATCCACAGAGATGCCGTCCTCGGTCTCGAAGCCGCAGCTGCCCAGGGTGTACGCGCCCTCAGTGTTCTCACGGAAGAACGTCCAGTCGATGCCTTCCTCGGGCACCTTCACGGGCCGTACGTTGGCGAACAGATCCAGCTCCTTGCGCATGGCAACGTTGGCGCTTTCGATGTTGGGCCATTCGTCGCCTGCGCGGGGGGTGGTGGTAGGCCCTTTCAGGATGACGTGGCAGGCCTTCAGTTCGGCCAGCACGTCGTCGGGGATGGCTTTCATGTGGGCGGCGCGGTTCTCGATGGTCAGGCCGTCGATCTCCTTGAACGTCACCTTGCCCCTTTCCACCTCGTCCTTTAAAAGGAAGCGCAGCACGCGCTCGGCCTCATGCGTAATGGTCGGGCCGATGCCGTCGCCGCCGCATACGCCGATGACGATCTGCGGCAGTGCCGCGTAATCCACAAAATCTCCCTGTGCCCGCATGGCGGCCACCCGTTTTTTCTGCGCCTCGATCAGCGCGCCGAATTTTTCTTTTGCAGCAGTGATGTTTTCCAATTTGCGTGCCTCCGTTGTCGTTTATTTTTTGCCGCCGCGCATGCCGCGAAAGGCGGTGCGGCGCGGAAATGCCGGTGTTTACCGGTTTTTTTCGCGGGTGTAGTTCAAAAGGCCTCCCGCGCGGATGATTTGCGCCTGGCGCGCGCTGATGTCGCAGCGCAGGGGGATGACGCAGCCCGTGGTCTTGTTCGTCAGCGTTACCGCGCCGTTTTCGATGCCCGCGATCACGCCGGAAAGCTCCAGCGTGTCTCCCAGGGAGATCTTTTCATAATCTGCGGCATTCTCGAATTCCAGCGGCAGGATGCCCGCGTTCACCAGGTTCGCCTTATGGATGCGCGCAAAGCTGACGGTGACGACCGCGCGGATGCCCAGATACAGCGGCACCAGCGCCGCGTGCTCACGGCTGGAGCCCTGGCCATAGTTGGCGCCTCCCACGATAAAGCCGCCCTCTGCCGCCATGGCGCGCGCGGGGAATTCGGGGTCACACACTTCAAAGCAGTAGTTTGCCAGATGCGGGATATTGCTGCGGTAAGGCAGGATCTTGCTGCCGGCGGGCATGATATGGTCCGTGGTGATATTGTCGCCCACCTTCAGCAGGCAGGGCAGCTCCATTGTGTCTGTCAGAGGCTGCGCCACGGGCAGGGGCTTGATATTCGGCCCGCGCAGCACCTCGACGCTTTCATATTCGTCCTCAGAGGCGGGCAGATCCACCATGTTGTCGTTGATGGGAAAGGCCTCCGGCATGGCGACGGGCGCGGCCGCAGGCACGGAGGTGGGGTCGGTGATATACCCCGTCAGGCAGCTCACAGCCGCCGTTTCAGGGCTTACAAGGTATACGCCGGCGTCCCGCGTTCCGCTGCGGCCCTCGAAGTTGCGGTTGAACGTGCGCAGGGAAACGCCCGCGGAGTTGGGGCTTTGGCCCATGCCGATGCAGGGGCCGCAGGCGCTTTCCAGAATGCGCGCGCCCGCGTCCAGCAGGGCGGTGAGCGCGCCGTTCGCGCTCAGCATTGCCAGCACCTGGCGGCTGCCCGGCGCAATGGCAAGGCTCACTTCGGGAGATACCGTTTTGCCCTTCAGGATCTCGGCCACGGTCATCAGATCCGCATAGCTGGAGTTGGTGCAGCTGCCGATGCACACCTGGTCTACCTTCGTCATGGAAAGGCTGCGCACGGGCTTCACATTGTCCGGGCTGTGCGGGCACGCGGCCAGAGGCTCCAGCGCGGAAAGGTCGATCTCAATGACCTCGTCGTACACGGCGTCCGCGTCGGCGGCCAGCGGCATATAATCCTCTTCGCGCCCCTGCGCCTTCAGAAAGGCATGGGTGACTTCGTCGCTTGGAAAAATGGAGGTTGTAGCGCCCAACTCCGCGCCCATATTGGTGATGGTGGCGCGCTGGGGCACCGTCAGGTTTTTTACGCCCTCGCCGCCGTATTCCACGATCTTGCCCACACCGCCCTTTACGCTCATCACACGCAGCACCTCAAGGATGACGTCCTTGGCGCTCACCATGGGGCGCAGCGCGCCGGAAAGCTTTACCAGCGTCGCTTTTGGATAGGGGATATAATACGCGCCGCCGCCCATGGCCACGGCCACGTCCAGACCGCCCGCACCCATGGCAAGGCTGCCGATGCCGCCCGCCGTAGGCGTGTGGCTGTCGGAGCCGATGAGCGTTTTGCCGGGTTTGGCGAAGCGTTCCAGATGCACCTGATGGCAGATGCCGTTGCCCGGGCGGGAGTAGCGCACGCCGATCTTTTTGGCGATGGTGCGGATGAAACGGTGGTCGTCGGCGTTCATAAAGCCGCTTTGCAGCGTGTTGTGGTCGATATAAGCGACGGAAAGCTCCGTGCGCACACGGGGGATCCCCATGGCCTCATATTCCAGATATGCCATGGTGCCCGTGGCGTCCTGTGTGAGTGTCTGGTCGATGCGCAGGCCCACCTCGCAGCCCGGCTCCATTTTGCCGTCAACGAGGTGTGCGGCGATGATCTTCTGTGCGATGGTCTGTCCCATTCCAAAACCCCTCTCCAGTTTTCCTGCGCTGCCGCCCGCCGCGCGGGCGCATATGCACAGTATGGTTATATACTTATTTATAATACCTGTTTGATAAGTTATTGTCAATGAAACGGCTGTGAAAAACGGGTGCGCCGCACCGTGTAAGGCAAAAATAAAATGCATTACTATTTTTGCGCGGAAAGGCGATAAAACACGGCGCGGCAGGGAAACATAAGGGAAAAAGCGAAAGGCGGGAGACCATGAACAGCGATACGAAAACAAAAGCGCAGCCGCAGGACAGCGAGGAAACAGAGGCGGAAACCGACAAAGCACGCTTTGAAAAGGATTATATACTGGAGACAGGCTCTGTGCTGCGCACAAAGGGAAGGCATGCCATCCATTGCCTGACGGTCATCGGGCAGATCGAGGGACATTCCATCGCGCCTCAGACGCAAAAGACCACCAAGTACGAGCATGTCATTCCACAGCTCGTTTCCATTGAAGAAGACCCGGAAGTGGAGGGGCTGCTCGTCATCCTGAACACGGTGGGCGGCGATGTGGAGGCGGGCCTGGCGCTGGCGGAGCTCATCAGCGGCATCACGAAGCCCAGCGCCACGCTGGTGTTGGGCGGCGGGCATTCCATCGGCATTCCGCTTGCTGTATCAGCACGGCGCAGCTTCATCGTGCCCACGGCCACCATGACGGTGCACCCGGTGCGTCACTCGGGCCTGGTGCTGGGTGTGCCCCAGACCATGCGCTATTTCGAGCAGATGCAGCAGCGCATTACGGGCTTTGTGGCGGGCCATTCCCATATCAGCGAGGCGCGTTTCACCGAATTGATGATGCACACGGGTGAGCTGGTGATGGACATGGGCAGCGTGGTGGATGGAGAAACAGCTGTGGCGGAGGGCCTCATCGACGAGCTGGGCGGTTTGGGCGACGCGCTGCATTATTTGTACCGCGCCATCGAAGCCCCGCGCGACGGCGCGCCGGAGCAGCGGAAAGCCGGAGGAAAGCCGCGCCGTGCGCCGCGCGCGCACAGTGCCGGGAAATGATGCCAAGACCCGTGCGGGCCTGCCGCAAGGGCGTACAAAAGCATGCAGCCGCAACGGTTCCAACTGTACAAGCGGAGCGTTTGGTGGTACAATGTACAAGTATCAGTGTGCAAAAATGCGCAAAAGCCATGCGTGCGGCGCATGAAAAAATCCATCCGGCGGGGCGTTTGGGCCGCGCTGGGTACATACAGGGGTATCGGACAAGCTATGGCATCGACAAACAGGGCAAGAAAAACAAATACAAAGACGAATACGCGCGGCTCCGGCCAGCGCGGGGGCAGGCGGCGTGCGAAGCCGAAGCCCGATATGAACGCCAGGTGGAGCATACTGCTGTTTGGCATCGGCGTGCTGGTGTTCGCGCTGATCGTGGTCCCGGGCGCGTCGGTGTGGAACTGGGTGCGCACGAACATCCTGTTCGGCGTGTTCGGCGTGGGCAGTTATGTGCTGGCGCCCATGCTTTTGTACATTGCCGTATTGGTGGCCTGTGAGCGCCCGGTGAAAGGCAAGCTGGCAAAGGCGCTTCTGGTGCTGATGCTGGTGTGCGGCACGTTCCTTATTTTTTCAAAAACAGACCTCACGGGCCTGGGCTTCTGGGAGGGCATGGCGGTGCTGCGCAGCACCGGCGCGTCGGAATGGGGGCTCGGCGGCGGCATGCTGGGCGCGGTGTTCGGCTGGACGCTGCTGCTGCTGTGCGGCCGCCCGGGGGCAAATATCCTCATTGTGATCTTCATGCTGATGGGTCTGATGCTGTTCACAGGCGTCACGCCTGCGGATATCTGGTACTTCTTCTCCGGCCATGCGGGCCGCATGAAGGATTCCATGGACCGGCGCGCCGATGCACGTGCCCAGCTGCGCGAAGCGCGCGCACAGGAGGCCGAGCAGGCCCGCCTTGCGGCTGAGGAAGAAGCGCGGCGGCATCCGCTGCCCGCCGGGGACGATGTCCCGCCCTTCGACATGGATGCAGCGGCCTACGAAGCCGCGCGCAGCGGACGCAAACGCCGTGCGGCCATTGATATCGACATTGGCGGCGAGGCTGTCAGCAGTACTGAACTGAAAGAGGACGAGAAGCCTGTCATTGGTCCCGGCGGGACCTTCGGCATGTATCCCGGCAAACCGCGTCAGCCACGCACGGCGGCGCCCG
>NZ_JAFOIN010000047.1:0-19731 GCF_017421385.1 Ruthenibacterium sp.
CTCGTTGAGAATGCTTTCCTGCTCCTCAAAAGATGGCGCGGTATTGCGACGCGCTACGCTAAAAATCTTGCTTCTTTCGTCGCCGCCGTCCAAATCCGTTGTATTGCCATTTGGTTGCTCATTTATTGACGACACTATCTAGATGGAACGTATTCTAAGGCCAATGGAATTTACAATTTGATGCCGTTGTTTGCAGGGATAGCAACAACAGAGCGTGCACAACAGATTGTAGAGAAAGTTCTCAAAAATCCTGCAGGTCAGTATACAAAAATTCTATTTGCGAGCGATTCAGCAAGCGAACAAACATATGGATGTGATATGTGGAGAGGTGGTACTTGGATTAATTATAACTATTTGATTATAGAAGGCTTACGCAAATATGGATATGGAGTATTAGCCGCAGAAGCCAGATTATCATCGGTGAAAGAGATTGCGCGTTGGTATCAACAGCTGGGATGCTTGTTTGAATATTATGATAGCGCAGGAGAAACCGTCCCCTCCTATATGCCAAGAAAGGGACCGACCACAGCGCCCTATGATCTTAAACGCAAAATTTATCCGGTACGCGATTTTGGATGGACAGCAGCACTTTATATTGCAATGCTCAACGACCTTTGTTGTAATTATGGAACGTTAGACTAAAATTTAATTGGGGGACAGCATGTCTTTTTTAGGGAAAGGGCGGATAGTCAATCGAATGACGGCTGTTTTCCATAGAAATAGACATTGTTCTCCGGAGTAGGGCGTTGCCGAACGCTATAAATGGTTTTTGCAGGAAAATTTGAGGAGGTAGTAAAAATGTTCTCAAAGACAAAAATTCTTTTTCAAGGCGATTCAATCACAGATGCAGGGCGCAACCGGGACAGAGATGACAATTATGGATGCGGATATCCAACTATGATAGCCGGGGAATTGGGGCTGCATGCACCGGGAAAGTACTCTTTTTTAAACCGTGGTGTGAGCGGCGACCGAGTGGTGGACCTGTATGCACGTTGGAAATGTGATTGCCTGAATTGGAAGCCAGATGTTCTGAGTATTTTAGTGGGCATCAATGACGTCTGGCATGAGGTAAGTCATTCAAATGGTGTAGAAACAGAAAAATATGAGTGTGTGTACGATGCATTGCTGAAAGAAACCACATGCAAATTGCCGGAGGTTAAGCTCATTATTTTAGAGCCTTTTGTGCTGCCGGGCACCGCTACACAGGAGCATTGGGATTATTTTGCGGCAGAGGTACCAAAGCGCGCGGCGGTGGCAAAGCGTGTGGCGCAGAAATATGGCGCGGTATTTGTGCAGACGCAAGCCTTGTTCGACCAGGTGTGCACGGAAGATGCCGGAGCAGAGACATGGCTCGTTGACGGCGTACACCCTACTGCGGCGGGACATGCTCTTCTTGCGCGTGAGTGGCTGAAGGCATTTGAAAATCTATTGTGAAATGAGTTTGAATGTATATGGGGTGCCTGTGTACCAGAGCTGATAACGCTGTGGACGCCACAGATGGACGGCGTACGCCATTTGTTTTGTCAATTCGCATTGATGGTATCGGTATGGTGGGGTTATAGTTTTTTTAACATTGAGTGGCGCTAACTATGTCACCGACTGTGAACAAGCGAATTAACGATAAGCAAGTAGAAATTCTATTTATCGGGTTGATGTTTGCAACTATTGGAATCAGTTGCTACAATTGTAGACCTGCTAACAAAAGTCAAGCCCCAAATTGAAGAAATGCAGGATTTTTTGAAGGCCGCAAAAAAGGGCACAACAGACCAGGCCACCGCTATGGAGTTTTTTGCGCCGGCCTGAGATAAGAGGATGGATGATGGGGTTAGGCTTCGAGACTGTCCAGATACTGCTTCACGGTGGCGTAGTAGATGCGCAGGAACTTGTTGGCAGAGGCCATTATGTAGACACGATAAGGCTTGCCCTCGGCACGTTTCCTGTCCATGAACTGGTACACCGGCTCATGGGCGGGAGAACACCGGAGGATGGCGCTCATCACCAGGAACAGCGACCTGCGCAAGGCGGAGGAACCCCGTTTGGATATACTGCGGCTGCGGACTTCCATCTGGCCGGACTGGTACGGCGGAGCGTCAATGCCCGCAAAGGCCACCAGAGCCTTCTTAGAGTGGAAGTGGCGCACATCGCCGATCTCCGCCATGAGCTGGGGGCCGAGGGCGGGCCCAACGCCGAACATCCCCATCACAACAGGGCACTCCGGCAGCGACGCCGCCAGAGACTGCATTTCGTTTCTGAGCACAGCCAGGGCGGCGGAAGCGGCCCGGAGCTGGGCTACCGCCTGATCTACCAGGAGCTTGGCGGTAGTGGTCTTAGGCATGACGCTGAAATGCCCACAGGCGGAGGCGTAGATGTCCAGCGCCTTGTCCTGGCTGAAGTTGTAGCCGTGCTTCTTACACCACTTCTGATACCTGGCTGTAAATGCCTTTTCAGACAGCCCGCAGACGCACTCACAGTGCCAAAAGGAGGAAACAAAGTCTACCCATTTCTCGCTGCCGTCCGCCCTAATAGGGCTGGTAAACAGACGGTTTGCGTCCGGGAACGCGGTGTCAAGTAAGGAAATCAGATTGTTTTTGAGCATGGTTTGCACTTTGGCGCATTGCTGGTACTGTCGATATGTGGTTTTCAACATGGGCCGTACTTCATCTTCTGGGATATACCTAGGCAGCGCCAGCCAGTGGTCGAGGCCATAGTTAGCCAGCTTGATCGCGTTCTTCTTGTCTGTCTTAGCCCGCCGCAGGCTGTTGTTTCCGTAGCCATGCACCAGCATGGAGTTCACGACGGAAACGTAAAACCCGGAATCGTAAAGGAAGCTGGCAACCGGCAAATGATAATTCCCCGTGGCCTCCATCACAATTCGGGTCTCACCATCTAAGTCCCCCAGCCGCCTGGACAACTCGCACAACTCAGCATCGGTGTGTCTCACCTCAAAGGGCGGGATCACCATCTCCCCCAAAGGCCGCATGACGGCAATCATGCTCTTGCCTTTGGAAACATCAATGCCTACACAGTTCACGTTCATTCTTCCAATACAAAATTTGCAACCGGAACCCATCTTTTTCTCGCTGCCGATTCAATCTATTGGGTGACGCGAACTCAAGGCTCAACCTGCTTAAACCGAATGCTACAACAAGAGGATGGCTGACAGTCTCAAATACGGACTTCGCAGCCCAAGATTAGGAGTGGTCAGCCAGTTGCTCCCCTTATTGTAGCTTTGGCACGAGACGGACGAAACCCCCGGCTGGCTGCCGGGGGTCCCAACCAATCTTATTGTAATAGCTTAGGCATGAGATGGAAAGGGGGCCGGACTGGCTGTCCGGATTTCCTGTCCAAATATATTTGTAATAGCGAAGTGGAAAAATCTGGGGTGGCCGGGTGCAGGAGATGCTGTACTGGGACGGCGCATGTGTGTTTGAATGGTGTCCCGTCCGCTCCATTCCGGAGGATGACGATTTCTTTGAAAATGTCTGACGCGAATACCGTGAGACAGGGAACGTAGGCTGAACGTGACAGGAGGTACATTCATCTCGCTGTACATGCCAAATGCTTCAGCAGCGCACCCATGGCCGGGTTCTGCAGCCCGGCCTTCGAGGGCCGGAAAACCAGCAGACTGCCGCATGTGGGCTCCGGCGTCAGCAGGCGCAGGTCCGGACCTGCGCAGCTTTCGGCCACACGCCGGGAAAGCATCGCAACGCCCGCGCCGCTGCGCACCATACGGGCGATGTTGCCCGCGGCCGCGCCGGTGTACCCAACCTGCGGTGAAAAGCCCGCTTTGCGGCAAAGCTCCAGGCTGGTTTCCAGCAGGCCGGTGCCGGCGCTCAGCAGCAGAAAGCGCTTGCCGCTGAACAGCGAAAGCGGGACGGCGCCTTTTGTGGCGCAGAAAAGTTTTTCGGGCACCAGAAGAACAAGTTCATCCTTGCACAGGATGACGTCCTCCGGCATCACGGGACCGTCCGGGACGCGGAAAAACGCTCCGTCACAGCGCCCGCTCTGGATGAGCGCGGGCATGGCGGTATTTTCCCGTTCCTCCACCATGAGCCGCGTGCGGGGATACGCGGCGGAAAAGTCCGCCAGCATTTGAGGAAAGCCGTAACAATCCGCGACGGGGAGCAGCGCAAGGCGCAGGCTTCCGTCGGGGTGGACGGCCTGTTCCAAAAGCTGATATTGGCGCGCCAGCGCCTGTGCCGGAGGATATGCCCTGCGGCCTGCGTCCGTCAGCTCCGCCCTGCGATGGGCGCGGTCAAACAGACGGACGCCCAGCTGGTGCTCCAGCTTCTGAACCTGCTTTGAAATCACCGGCTGAGAAAGAAAAAGCGCGTCCGCAGCGGCTGAGAAGCTGCCGGTATCCGCCACGGCCAAAAAGGCTTGCACCCATTCCAGATCCATACGCCGCACCTCGCAATATATTCCGTTCTGGAATATATTGTACAGTAAACCAAAATTGATGGCAAGAGCTATGAGCGCTACAATAAAAGAGAAGAAGCAATGTGTCTCAATTTTATGGAAGGGATGGTCAAGGATGAAAACAGTTTGCATGTTTTTTGCGGCACGCCGCTATTGGGCGGATGAAGAAAAGCTGCGTTCCGCCTATGAAACGCTGGCGGCTCAAATGGGGGAAGGTATAGAATGCTGCCTTGCAGCGGACGCAATGGAAGAGGATAAACTGCCGCAGGGCGATTGCCTGATCGCGGTGCCCATGAGCGGCGCCGTGCAGCAGAACATCCTGGCGGCGGCAGCGGCCTATGAAAGCGTGGTGCTGTACGGCGCGTACATACGAGGCAATGCGCCCGGGGCACTGTGCAGCGAGATGCTGCGCTGCAACGCAGCCCCAACGCTGATGGATACGTGGGCCGTGCTGCGGCGCACGACGCCCGGCACACAGCTTGCGCTGAATGAGGCGCAGCTGAAAGATGCTTTGCAGGTATTGGCTGCATACAATGCGGTGCGGGGCGCTACTTTGCTGCAGATCGGGCATACTGAGCCGTGGGTCATCAGCAACGCGTCCGAGCCGGCGGTATATGAGGCGCGTTTCGGCGTGAAAATTCGTTTTGTGGAACAGGACGAACTGGCGCAGCTTTATCGCGGGGCGCAGCGGGAACAGGCGCAGACATATTATGACTGGTTCGTGCAGAACAGTACCGGATGCGCGGAGCCCACGGACGGTGCATTGTGGGATGCCTCGCGTATGGCATGGGCGCTGATCACGCTTTTGGAGCGGTACGGTGCACAGGGAGCAGCCATCGCATGCTTTAATTTGCTCAGCGAGGGGACGACATCCTGCCTGGGCGTGAGCTATGTGAACGACTGCACGCCCATGGTAGCCGCCTGTGAAGGGGATATGGACAGCGCGGTCACCATGCTGATGATGAAACATCTAACCTCCACAAAATTGTGGATGGCGAATCCCGGCCTGCAGCCGGACGGGACGGTGAACTTTTCGCATTGCACGGCGCCCATCTGCTGCATGGGCGATCCGCTGCCCTGTACGCTGCGCAGCCATCATGAAAGCGGCATCGGCGTCAGCCTGCAGGTAGAGCTTCCTCAGAAAAAGCGTGTGACCGCCTGCCGTATTTCCGACGAGGCTTCCAAAATGACGGTCCATCTTGGATACTCTGCAGCGGGGCCTTATGAAACGGCATGCCGCACACAGATGCATGTGCGGTTCGACGATGCGCCGCATTATCTGCGCACAGTGCTTGGGTGCCACCAGGTGTTTGCTTTTGAGGATGTGGAGGAAAAACTTCTCAGGCTGGCGGCCCTGTTCGGCCTGGATGTATTGTAATTGTACTGTGTTGAAATAAATATCCCCCGGCTTCGCCGGGGGATATTTATTAGGGCAACACCGCACAATTCACAGCTGATGCCTTAAGCGTCGCCTCGCTTGCAGATTTTCCGGCAACTGTCACAAAAATGCTCGCGAATACACAAAGTATTCGCTGCGCTTTTTGTTTAACCTGCCAAAAAATCTGCCGGCGCGATTCGACACTTAGAATTGTGCGGTATTGCCTTAGGATAAATTTGAGGCGTGGGGTATGGAAACAGAAAAGGATTTGAAGTGATCCTTTGCTTTTGTGCGCAGCAGTATTGGGGGGCACGGTTTGCTGTAAAGACAGGGGAAAAACGTTATGCCAGCTTTCGCAGGAAATGCCGCACATTCTGAAAACAGTGATTTGCAGCCTCGTTTTCCCGCAAGGGAAAGGTTGTACTTTGAACAAAAAGCAGATATCATTGTAGTGGCGGTATCGGGGACCACAATGCATGGAGGGCCCGTTTGGAAGCATTCAGTACAGTAAGTGCCGCCGGATGCCTCGGAGAGCAGAGGAGATATGACAATGAAAAAGAAAAAGCATGCCCGCTGGAGATGGTATGAGATTCTGCTGGTTGGGGCGCTGCTGGGCCTGGCGGTGTGCAGTACCGCGTGGCTTACGTCGTATTGGGGACAGATGCGGGCCGCGCAGCAGACGTTTGAAAAGCTGGCGCAGGCCGTTCGTGCCGCCGCGCCGCAGCCGGAGGAAGAACGGGGCGAGGTGTGGCAGAAAGGCGTAGAGACGCTGCAGGCCCAAAACAGAGACTGCCTGGCCTGGCTGTACAGTGCGGATACGGGGCTGGATTATCCCGTGATGTATACGCCGCAGCAGCCGGAATATTATCTGCGCAGAGATTTTGAAGAACAGTACTCTTTGGCGGGCACGCCGTTTTTGGATGTGCGCAGCAGCCCGGCGGACAGCAGGAACCTTATCATCCACGGACATAATATGAAAGACGGGAGTATGTTCGCACCGCTGCGTTTTTATCTGGAAAAAGAGTATGGCCTGGAGCACTCATCCTTTGAACTGTCCTTTGCGGACGGTGTGCGGCGATATGCATTGATGGCGGTGCTTCATATAGAACTGACGCCGGAGAATGTAGAGCAATATTACAAACAACCGCAGACACAGGAGGCATTCGAAGCTTTTGTTGAAATGCTGGAACAGGAATCGCTTTATTGCGGCGGCGCCGGTGCGCAGTGGGGCGAACAGCTTTTGACGTTAAGCACCTGCGACAACCAGAGGGACAATGGCCGTATTCTGGTGGTCGCCCGTGAGACAAAGTGATGTGAATTGCTGTAGAACGATGAAGTAAAAGGCGGCAGACTGCCAATTGAAAAATCGAATCTTGTTGTGTTCAGAAATTTTAGATGGAGAGAGAAAGCCAATTGAAATCCGCATCTGCGGAACAGACTGTTGAAAAAGGTAAAGAAGTAAAAGAAGCGTCCGGGGAAAAGATGGCGGTGGCAAAGCCTTGCATCTTTGCGCAGTAAAGTGCAGGCCACGCGGCGAATGCCGCCAAAAAGGGGTGGGGGACCGCACCCGCAGGCGCGTGTGGGAGCGGTGCCCCCCTTGCGGACAATCGCGCTGAAAGCGCGGCTCTTAGCGCGCAGACGCCCCCGCAGGGCCAGTGCCGAGGCATGTGCAGAGCGAAGCGGCCGCCGAAGGCCGCCGTGCGCGGCGAATGGAGCCAAAGGCCCTGTCCGCAGGCAGCTTGGCGCAAAAGCGCAGCTTTTTCAACAAGCTGCTCTGCATCTGCAGAAAACCGGACACAGAAGGATAAAGATAAAGCACGGCAGCCCCTCGGAGCAATGTTCCAAAGGGCTGCCGTGCTTTATCGGGTAAAAATAAATTTTGAATTCACTTTGAAGCGGGTGAAGTCGTTGCCTACACCAATATTGCTGTACGGAGCTTTTTTGCGGGTTTTATACGGGAAGCCTGTTGCAGCACTCTGTGTGCTGTCCATTCCGCAAAACGCATGAACGCCGTTTACAGCACCACGCCGTCCTTAAAAATAGAGATCTCTCGGTATCCTTTCTGCTCGGTGCGGGTCTGTTTCCCGGAGGCGACGTCCAGCACCAGCGCGTACAGCGCCGCGCCCGCTTCCCCGATGCTCTGCGAACCGTCTGCTATCGTGCCCGCGTTGAAGTCGATCCAGCCTTTTTTCTTTTCCGCAAGCGGCGTGTTGGTGGCGATTTTCAGCGTGGGGGCGGGCGCGCCGAAGGGCGTGCCGCGGCCTGTGGTGAACAGCACCAGCTGTGCGCCCGCCGCCGTGAGCGCCGTAGCCGAGACAAGGTCGTTGCCCGGACCGTTCAGCAGGTTCAGTCCCCGGGCGTGTACCTGCTCGCCATAACCGACCACGTCAACAATGGGCGCGCTGCCGCCTTTTTGCACGCACCCGCAGGATTTGTCCTCCAGCGTGGTGATGCCGCCCTGCTTGTTGCCCGGGCTTGGGTTTTCGTACACGGTTTCTCCGTGGGCCAGAAAATATTCCTTAAATCCATTCAGCATGGACGCGGCTTTATCGAAGACGGCCCGGCTTTGGCAGCGGCCCAGCAGCATGCCCTCCGCGCCGAACATTTCCGGCACCTCGGTGAGGATGGTGCTGCCGCCCCGTGCACACAGCATATCGCTGAACCGACCCACCGCCGGGTTTGCGGTGATGCCGGAAAGGCCGTCGCTGCCGCCGCATTTCATGCCCACCACAAGCTCACAAACGGGCACGGCCTCGCGCCGGGCCTGTCCGGCGTGGGCCGCCAGTTCCGCCAGCAGCGCGCCGCCCGCCTCCATCTCGTCTTCCACATCCTGACAGGTGAGAAATTTCACCCGCGCGGGGTCATAGGGGCCGAGTTCTTCTGCAAATTGTTCATGGGTCAGATTTTCGCACCCCAGTGACAGTACCAGCACGCCGCCTGCATTGGGATGGCGCGCCAGCGCGGCCAGAAGGCGGCGCGTTTGGGCGTGGTCGGCTCCGGTCTGGGAACAACCGAAGGGATGGGGAAATGCATACAGCCCGTCGATGGAACCGGAGACAAGGCTCTGGTTCTCCGCGGCCAAGGCCTTGGCGCAGTCGTTCACGCAGCCGACGGTGGGAATGATCCAAAGTTCGTTGCGGACGCCTGCGCGCCCGTCCGCCCGGCGGTAACCCTGGAATGTTTCGGGCGGCATGGGGGACAGGGGTCGCACGTCCGGCGCATAGGTGTACTCCACCTCGCCGGACAGGTTCGTGCGCACATTGTGGGTGTGCACCCATGCGCCGGGCGGGATATCCGAAGCGGCGTGCCCGATGGGATATCCGTATTTGATGATGTTTTCGCCCGCGGCAATCTGGGCGAGCGCCAGCTTGTGTCCCTGCGGGATGTCCTCCCGCACTTGGACGGCGCGGCCCTCAAGGGAGAGCCGCGTCCCGGCGGGGATGGGGCACAGCGCGACGGCTACGTCGTCGGCCGGGTGGATGCGGATGCATTGCGGCATATCGGGCCTCCTCCTTTACACTGCGGGACGGGCCAGGCACGCGGCGAAAGCCGCGCGGGCGCCTTCGGTACGGATGCGGCGCAGGTTTTCCGCAGCGGCCTGCTCAAAGCCGGGCACCAGCGTCAGGTCCTGTCCCCACATTTTTTCATTCGTCATCACGTCATGCACCAGCGTTTCGTCCGAAACGCCGCGGCGGCTGTAATAGAATTCCAGCACCCAGCGGTCATCGCTGACGGTGTATTCGTTGCCCTTCGGCCGGCGGCATACAAGCCCCTGTTCCGTCAGGGCCTGGATATCGCTGGAATAGAAAGCGATGTATGCGGCGAAGCTCATCGCAAGGCACGGGGGCAGCTTTCCGGCCGTTTGTGCATATTCCAGCAGGCTGGGCATATTGCGCGCGCGCCACTTGGAGGTGGAGTTCAGCGTGATGCTCATCAGCTCGTGGTTGATGAACGGGTTGTTGAAGCGGTCCTGCACGGCGGCCGCGAAGGCTTCCAGATCCTGCCTGTCCAGCGGCAGCGTGGGGATGACTTCCTCGTGAAGCATGCGGTTCATGAAGCCCAGGATCACATCGTCCTGCATGCAGTCGCGTACAATGTCGTACCCGGCCAGATACGCCCCAGGCACAAAGCCTGTGTGCGCGCCGTTGAGGATGCGCACCTTGCGTTTTTTGTAGGGCGTCACATCGGGCACCACGGGGCAGTTCAGTCCTGCGGCCCGGAATGGCAGCTTTCCCGCCAGCCATTCGGGCCCTTCGATATTCCACACGCCGAACACCTCGCCCACGTCGATGAGCGCGTCCCGGTAGCCGTTCTCATCCTCCAGCCGAGCGGCCTCGGCGGCGTCGCGAATGCGGCCGGGTACGATGCGGTCCACCAGCGTGGAGCAGAAGGTGCAGTCCCCGTTCACCCAGCGGGCAAAGCCTTCCTCCAGCCCCCACTGCTTTATGTATTGGTTCACACAGCGCAGCAGCTCCTTGCCGTTGTTGTCGATGAGCTCGCAGGAGAGCACCACCACGCCGGGCCTGCCCGCTCTCCAGCGGTGCAGCAGAACCTGTGTCAGCTTTGCGGGAAAGGAAGCGGGCGGACAGTCCTCAAGGCGGCACGAGGGGTCGTACACGATGCCCGCCTCGGTGGTGTTGGAGACGATGTATTCCAGCGCTTCGCCGGCGGCTACATCCATCATGGCGTCGTAATCCTGTTTTTCATAGGGGTTCAGGCAGCGGCTCACCGAGGAGATGACGCGCTTTGCATCCACCTTTTCGCCGTTCTGCCGTCCGCGCAGGTACAGCGTGTACAGGCCCTCCTGCCGGTTGATGAGCTGCGTCAGCCCCTGGGCGATGGGCTGCACCAGAACGCATTTCCCGTTCCAGCCCGCCTTTTCGTTGGCCATGTCGAACCAGTAGTCCGCAAAGGCGCGCAGAAAATTTCCCTCGCCGAACTGCAGCACGCGCTCGGGCGCGTTTTTCAGCAGATAGCCGGTATATCCGGCCTTTTCAAGTGTCTCATAGCACAGTTGTTCCATTTTTGCTTCGCTCCTTTTTGATGAATTCAGGGGCAGACCGCCCCGGATGCACGGTAATAGGCAAGGCTGCTTTTGAAGATCACACGGCTTTCCACGTAGTGGACGCCGGCCGGGGGCTGTATCCCGCGCAGCACGAAATCACCCATGAGCCGGGCAGCCAGATATCCCTGCTGCGCCGGGTCCTTATAAAGAATGTTCTGCACAAGGCCCTCCTCCATGTTGCGGACAGTCTCGCCGAACAGGTCGCTGGCAACGACGCGTACCTGCCCTGCCCGGCCCATTTGGGCGACAGCATCCGCCAGCAGCACGCTCAACCGCGCGCTGACGCTGAATGCGCCGGAAATACGTGCGTCTTCCGCAAGTGTCCGTCTCAGGCGCAGCGCCAGCTCCTGCTTGTCATGATAGCCGTCGGCCCTGACCAGAGTAAGCGGAACGCTGTTCTCCCGCAGATATGCTTCAAATCCGGCCGCCATCCGGTAGTGGGAGGGCGTGTGCGCGTCCCCCGCGCACAGCAATACCGCATCGCCGGGTGAAAGCTGCGCGCTCAGAAGCTCGGCGGCGATACGGCCGGCCATGTCGTGGTCCGCCTGCACGCAGGCGATGCGGCCGCAGCCTTCCGCGTCGTCACAGGCGAAGAACACAGGCGTCCCTGCGCTGCTGTACCGCTGTACCGCCCGCCGGGCAGTGTCCTCCGTGGGACCGATGGTGAGCAATGCGTCTATTTTTCCCCCGTACTGCTCAAAGCAGGCGTTCAGCGTTTCGGCCTGGCCGCGCTCTGTGCCGGGATAATAGGGCAGCTCCAAAACTTCCAGATTGTAGTCGTCCAGCTCGGCCATGCAGCGGCGAAACCCGTGCCACACGCTGCCGTAAAAATAGGAGTTTTCTTCCTGTGGGCCGGGAAACGCGGCCGCGATGCGCAGCGCGCTGCGCTTGAGCGCGGACGCGGCGGAATTGGCGCGGTAGCCGCGCCGTGCGCACAAATCCAATATCTGTTGGCGCGTTTGCTCGGAAAGGCCTTTTTTGCCGTACAGCGCCCGGTGGACGGTGCCGGTAGAAACGCCCGCCTCGGCGGCGATTTCTTTGATGGTCACACGGTGCTCCATGATCCTGCTCCTTTTGCGGCACGGTTCCTACAATGCGTAGGTAAAACGTTTTAGTAAAAATCCTGCTTTTATCATAACAGGCAAAGCGGCGATATGCAAGAGGAACAATGTAAATTTCTCACACATAGGCTGAATGCCAAAGCAAAGGAGAGCTTCGGAAAACGACCGTTTTGCAGAAAAGATTCCCGTTTTGCGGACGCGCCCATGTGCCGGTTTGCGAAATGCTGCGGGTGTTTACTACGCAAATTCCGATTTTATTATGGCTGCGGATACCGCGTCATGGTATAATAACCTCAAAGTTGCCGCTTGCGCGGCTGCGCGTGTGCAAGGCACACGTCCCTGTGCTAACGCACAGGGCTTTGAGAACATTGAACCATGCAAAACCGCAGCACGTGCGGTTTTGTTGGGGCCGCTGCGCGGCGTCATGGTATAATATGTTCGGTCAGCGAATGCGAGCCGCAGGCGAAGCATGAGTTTAGCGGCATAGATACCCTGTTTCTTAGTGAACACGCGCGGTACGCGAAGTGGGAGCTTAGAAATATGCTATAACCTCAAAGCCGCCGCTTGCGCGGCTGCGCGTGTGCAAGGCACACGCCCCTGCGCTGGCGCACAGGGCTTTGAGAACATTGAACCATGCAAAACCGCAGGAGGTGCGGTTTTGTTGAGGCCGCTGCGCGGCGGCATGGTGTAATTAATAACAAGGGACGGCTGGGCACCGGGAAATGGAGCGGATGACCAATGAAAAAGTGGAAATCCTTTTCGGATTGGAGGCTGCGCACCAAGCTGTTTTTTATCCTTGCGCTGTGCCTTGTCGTCAGCATGCTGTTGTCGGTATACAATATGTTCCATATCTCCCGTGCGTATGACAGGGAGCTTTACGGCGCTCTTTTCAATTTTTTGTCGCTTTCCGTCACCGAGATCGGCTATAAGCTCGATAACGTTCAGCAGATGACAACGGACCTTGGCCAGGACAGCCAGATACAGACATACCTGTCCCACAACAAAGACGCATCCCGCGCATTTTCCAGCGAATACAACGCACTGTATTATCTGGTGCAGGATTACTATAAGAAAAACCGTGTCAATTGTGTTTCCAACATCACGCTGTATACGGGGAATTTTACGCTCCGCTCCAACACGTCCGCCAACGTGTATGTGCCGGATGAAGTTTACAAGGATTTATATGAGGCGGCGCTGGGGGCGAATGGCGCAACGGTGTGCGTCACGGATTATTCCCGGGACTACGGCCTGTTTTTTGTCAAAGCGATCCGCCGCATCGAAAACCTTCGCTTGGATACGCTGGGCATCGAGGTCGTGCAGGTGGATCTGGAAAAACTGGTGAAGTCCAGTGTGTCGCTCAACCAGTACGACAACGTTATCTTTGTTTTAACGCGGCCCCAGGATGGCGCGGTGATGTATTCTTCCGCGGGCGAAGCCGGGCCTCAAACGCTGCCCACGCTGGACACCGAAAGCCGATGGGATATCTGCAAGCTGGACAGCGTGAAATATTTTGTCACGGCGGACGGCAGCGCGGATTATCCGTGGGATTATCTCTGTCTGGTGCCCTACAACGAAATATATGCGTCCATCCGCGACGCACTGCTTTTCTGCATCCTGTTTTTCCTCGCGGGCATCGCGCTCACCTTTCTGGTTTGCCACTTTCTTGTGGACCGTATTACGCGCCGCTTTGCAAAGCTTATCAGCCAAATGGACCAGTTTGCCAAGTATACGCCCGATATGGTGCTGCCGGTGGACGAGTTCTCCGGGGAAGAACGGGAGGCGGGCGACGAGGTCGGCATGCTCAGCCGTCATTTCAGCCATATGGCGCGGGAAATAGACGGTCTGATCCAGACGGACTACACCAACCGCATCCTGCTGCGGGAGGCCCAGCTGAAGGCGCTGGAAGCGCAGATCAATCCGCATTTTCTGTACAATACGCTCAGCGCGATCAACTGGCGGGCCAAGATGCGCGGCGCACAGGAGATATCGGATATGGTGGAGGCCCTGAGCAATCTTTTGCGCGTTACGCTGAACGACGACAGCGGGTTGATCCCATTGGAGCAGGAGCTCTCTCTGGTGCAGTCTTATATCGTGATACAGCGCATCCGTTTTGACGAGACGCTGGATTACAGGCTGGCGGTGGAGGCGGACGAGCTGAAAGACGTTTTGATTCCAAAGCTGACGCTTCAGCCGCTCATTGAAAACGCCATCCGCTACGGTCTGGAACAATCCACTCAGATTTGCCGCGTGCAGCTGAGCGTCCGGCGGCAGGGCGCGCAGCTTGTGCTGCTGGTGCAGAACGACGGTTCTCTGTATGAGGACAATTTGCTGGAAAAGCTGCGCCAGAAAACCGTGACGCCCCACGGCTATGGGATCGGGCTTTTGAATATTGAAAAAAGGCTGGAATTCGCCTTTGGAAAAGAAGCGGGACTGGAGCTTTACAACGAAGACGGAATGGCCACGGCGCGCATTACGATACCTTGCCGTGTGAGCTGAAAAAGCGGTATTGTGACGGAGGGGAGAGCAAATGCTGAAACTGCTGGTTGCAGACGACGAACGGATCCTACGGGAGGCGGTATGCTATCTCATCGATTGGAAAAGCATCGGCATCGAGCTGGCGGCAAGCTGTAAAAACGGCCGGGAGGCTTATGAAGAAGCCTGCAGGACAAAGCCGGATATCATTCTGACCGATATCAAAATGCCCGGCCTTTCCGGGCTGGACCTTGTGGAAAAGCTCTCGGAGCCGGGCCGGGTGCTGGAGTTCATCCTGCTGACGGGTTATGCGGATTTTGAGTACGCGCACCGCGCGCTCTCCCACCGGGTGCACCACTATCTGCTTAAGCCTTGCAACGAACAGCAGATCATTGAAGCGGTACAGCAGGCGGCACAGTCCATCTACACGCGCCGCCAGCTGCAGCAAATGGAGCCGACCTGTGCGGGTGTGGCGCGCCCTGAATACAGCGAGACGGTGCAAAAGGTCGTGGACTATCTGGAAAGGCACTACAGCGACGCCGCGCTGTCACTCAAAGGTCTGGCGGCCAATTACCTGTTTATGAACCCGGATTACGTGAGCCGCCAGTTCCTGCAGCAGACGGGCTACCGTTTTGTGGATTATCTGCTGGCGCTGCGCATCCGCAAAGCGCAGTGGCTTCTGGTGAACGGCGTGCCGCCGCAGCAGGTTCCCGAGCGGGTGGGTTACAGCGCGAATCCTCAGTATTTTGTCCACCTGTTCTCCAAGGCGACGGGGATGACGCCGCGGGAATATGCGCAGGCGCTGCGCATTGAGCCATAAAGAAAAAACAACACAAACAGCTCCCCCCGCACGAAGGCGAACGCCCGGTGCGGGGGGAGCTGTTTGTTGAAGCAAAGCAGAGTATATCAGCAGTCTTTGCAGGCCTGTGTGCCGTATTCCCGCAGCATCCGGGCATAGGCACGATAAGTTTCCAGCGTGGTGCCGGGGGGTGTTTGATGGTCCATCGCAGGCAGATACCGCCCGCTGCGGATGACGGGCAGAAGACGCTCGAATTCCCGGCGCACGGCGTCCGGCCCTTCGAACATGCACATCTTGTCAAACCCGCCGATCATCAGGAAATCCGGATATTCCCGGCGTATGGCGGCCACGTCCACGCCGGACTGGCGCTCCAGGGGCAGGATGCCCTCAACGCCGGCTCCGCGGAACCACGGCACCGCCCGTGTGATGTCACCATCAGAATCCACGAACACACGGGTGCCGTGTTTTTTGATCTCCGGAATCAGGCGCTGGTAATATGGCTTGATGAACTCATTGAAAAGTTCTTCGGAAAGCATGGGCCCGTGGTTATAGCTCATATCCTCGGCAATGGTCATAAAATCCGGCTTCATATAACGGGCCAGCGCGTCCACCTGCGCGATCTGCCATTCCAGCAGATCTTCGCAGATGCGGTGATACAGCTCCGGCTGGTCATAAAAAGAATAAAGGTGGTTTTCAATGCCCAGCAGTGTGCGCGGCCACCAGAAAAAGCCGTCCAGAGTATACCAGACAAGGGTCTGGCCATTCTCATAGAATGGAAGCGTTTGCCGAATCTTAGGCAGCATCTGCTGCACAGCATTCTCCGGCAAAAGATATGGGCGCAGACGCTCATAGTCCGATTCATTTTCAACAATGCCCCTGCCGTGTGACGTTTCCCGAGGGCAGTCCGGTGTTTTGTGGGGCAGCCAGAACTGGGTGTTGCGGTCAATGCCCACAAAGTCTGCCATAGCGGCTTCATCCAGCCCGCGGGGCAGTCCCTGGCCGTACCAAAGCTCCAGTGTCTTATCCCACCAGTAGGCCCATTCTATGGCGGGCAGCCGGTCTACGGCGGCGTCGCCGATCATGACACGGCGAAAGCGTTCTCTTGTGGTCATGGGGTATCCTCCCTGTCTGTATAGGTGATGCGCAGGGTCTTTATCTCAAAGGGGCGGAATTCCAGTTCTGCCGGACAGGGGGCAAACGGCTGCTCCAACATGTCGCAGAGCTGTGCGCCGGAGCAGCCCGGAGCGAGGGAGAGGCGGGTGCGTGCGTAAGAGCCCTCGCACTCATACAGGCGCAGGATGAATGCGTGTCCGCCGTCCTCGCAGGGCTTGACGGTCTCGGGCATCACATTGGCCGCGTCTACACGGACAAGCGGCTCCGAAGGCAGGCCCTCGCCTGAGGCGGGCAGCGCCGCGTACTGGAAAGCATAGGCGGGCCGGACGACACTCTGCGCGCAGAAGCCTCCGGTGTGCGGCAAAAATGCATACCGAAAGGTATAAACGCCTTCGTCGCCGCGCGGGTCCGGCCGCATGCCGCCTTTGGCCAGCGAGAGGGCAATCCGGCCGCCCTCGACGCTGACGCCATACTTGCAGTCGTTCAAAAGCGCGACGCCGTAGGAGGGCTCGCTGAGATCGGCATATTTGTGGCAGCACACCTCGAACTTAGCCTGCTCCAGCGAATCGTTGCGGGTGGTGGGGCGCTGGATGCAGCCGAACTGGATCTCCTGCCGGGCGGCGGGAGCCTGTACGGTGGTGTCGAACGCGGCTTTCAAAAGGCGGTGCTTTCCGTGCCATTCCAGTTCGGTGTCGAATTCCACAAGGGGACTGTCGGCGTGGAAGATGATGTCCTGCCGCACAACGGAACCGCCGCACACGGTCCAGGTGCAGCGCACGCGGTATTCCACAGGCCCGTCGGCCGCGACCATCCGGCTTTGCAGCACGCCGTCGGGCCGCAGCTTTTCCATGCAGTCCGCGTCGACGTCCCAGCCGTCCCACGCGGCGGGGACATCCTCGGCGGAAAGGAACGTGTTAAGGGGCAGCCCCGCGCACAGCTCGCGGCCAGTGCGCCGGTCGACAAAGGAGGAAATGGCGCCGCCGGGGGAAAAACGCACCAGCGCAAAGGGCGTTTCCAGCCGGTTGCCGCAGGCATGGAAGGGCGAGGATGCTTCATCCGCACCCGCGCACAGTGAGAGCGGCGTGAACGAGAACGGCTGCTGGCGCAGGCCGGCTACGGCCAGAACACGCGCGCCGCCGCGCAGCTCCACGAGCTGCGTGCGCAGGCCGGGTGCATGCATGGCCGTATTTACGGGCAGATAAACGGTATCCGTCCGCGCAAAACCCAGCGGATTGAGCACGCCGCCCATCTGCTCCGGCCGAAGCTTTGCATCCAGCCGGCGCCCGGCCTCTTCCAGCAGAGCGGTGGTCTGGCGCAGGGATTCGTCGTGCGCCTCCGGAATGCAGCTGCCGGGCAGGATGTCATGGAACTGGTTCACCAGCAGGGTCTCCCACAGCGGCCGGCAGGCGGCGCCGCACGCGGGCGCGCCGCTGTGCACGGCTGCCAGCACCGTGACCAGCTCAAGGTCGTGCAGGGCGGTTTCGGCCATGCGGTTGTTCTTTTTGATCTGCTGTTTGCCCGTCAGCGTTCCGCGGTGCAGCTCCAGATAAAGCTCTCCCCGGTATTCGGGAAATTCGCGGCCCTCGGCCTCCAGGCTCTGCATAAACTTCGACGCGCTGGAGTAGCGCACCCTGGGGCAGCCCTCCAGGTCCGCAAGGCGGCGCGCTGTTTCGATCATCTCAAACTGGGGGCCGCCGCCGCCGTCTCCGTACCCGAAGGCGATGAGCCTCTGGTGGGAGATCTGTTTGTTGTGCAGGCAGTCCCGGTAGCCGACGCCGTTGACACGCTCCAGCAGCCCCTTTGGGTCGGGCCAGGTGTCCATGACAAAGAAGTGGGCCAGAACGTCCGTGCCGTCGATGCCTCTCCAGGTGAAGGTCTCATAGGGGAAGGTGTTCGTGTCGTTCCAGGCCAGCTTGGTCGTGAGAAAATATTTTACGCCGAAGCCCCGCATGATCTGCGGGATGGCGGCGGAATAGCCGAAGGTGTCGGGAAGCCAGAAGCAGTCCGACAGTACGCCGAACGTATCGCGTGTGTAGCGCTGGCCCCACAGAAACTGGCGGATCAGCGCCTCGCCGCCCACCAGATTGCAGTCGCATTCCACCCACACCGCGCCGTTCATCTCGTACCGTCCCTGTGCCACCGCCTCGCGCATGCGCTCAAACAGGGCGGGATATTCCCGCTGCATCCAGGCGGTGTGGCAGGAGGCGCTTTGCAGAAAGCGGTATTCGGGGTACTGCTCCATCAGACTGAGCTGGTTTGCGATGGTGCGCGCATTTTTGCGCACGGTCTCAGCAGTTGGCCAAAGCCAGGCGGTGTCCATGTGGGAATGCCCCAGCAGAGCCGCGCGGGGTGCGCTGTCGCCGTTGCGGCAGGCCAGCGCGGGGGCCATGACGGCGCGCGCCGCGCGCAGGCTCTCCAGCCAGGTCTCACGGTCCACGGCCTGTGGGGAGAGGTACAGCGTCCGGTGCACCTGCGCCAGGGTATTGAGCACGCCGGCGCGGCGGAAGGAGTTTTCGTCCAGCATCTCGGCAAGCTGCAGCAGCACGCGCAGGTCAAACAGGAAATCGGCCACAAGCTGGTTCTTGGTGCAGATCAGGATATCCTGTGCCTGGAAGGAGAAGGCCTCAGCGTCCTCTCCGCCCAGAGGGCCGTCCGGCTCAAAGGGCGCGCGGCCGGGCACGGGGTGGCCCGCATAGAATTCCAGCGCGACATCCATGCTGCGGGCGGGGTCCGCCTGGGCGCACAGCATGTCGCAGTAGTGGTTGCCGTGGCGCGTTACGACGATTTTGGTGGCAAAGGTGCCCTTCGGCATGCCGTCTACCCAGAGCATGGCCTCATAGCCGCCCACGCGGGGCATCAGATAGAGCGCCCGCCCTGCGAGCTGTTCGGAGGGCTGATACCGGCCTTTGAACCAGCAGGTCTGCCACGGACCGCCCCAATGGGGAACCGGCGCGTGGAAGCATTTGTCGGGCGGCACCGCGCGCAGGTGCTCCCGGGTCTCGAACATGCGGTAGTCGAGCTTGCCCTGGGGCTCGAACAGGTACGGCTCGAATACCTCCAGGCAATGGGACAGCTTTTGAAGCAGCTTTTTATTCTGCTGCGGGTTCAGCATATGCCGTTTCCTCCTTATCCGCCTGTACTCAGTACCGGCCCAGCCTGTGGGCGGTCCGATACATGGCGATCACGTTTTCCACCGGGGTATTGTCCTGCAGATAATGCGTGGGCGCAAGGCAGTAGCCGTGGTGCGGCATCATCGTCTCCAGCGTCTCCGCCACGTTCTGTGCCACCGCTTCGGGCGTCATCACGGCCAGCTTTGCCGTAGAAATGCACCCGTGGAACGCCAGCCTGCCGCCGTATTTCCGTGCAAGACAGGCGGGGTCCATGTCCGCGGCTTCCGGCTGCAGCGTATCGACCGCCCGGATGC